>NZ_SOFZ01000027.1:0-1076 GCF_004402435.1 Cryobacterium sp. TMB1-7 | reverse complement strand
CGCTGTTCCCGCGGTAGGGAGGGCGGTCGCCGTCGCGCTGCGGACGGTCAGAGTTGTAGGAAGGACGATCGCTGTTGCCCTTGTACGCGGGACGGTCGGAGTTGCCACGGTAGGGAGGACGGTCACCATCGCGCTGGGGACGGTCCGAGTTGCCCTGGTACGCCGGGCGATCGCTGTTCCCGCGGTAGGGCGGGCGGTCGCCATCGCGCTGCGGACGGTCGGAGTTACCCCGGTACGGTGCACGCTCCCCGCCCTGCGGACGGTCGGAGTTGCCACGGTACGGAGGGCGATCGCCATCACGCTGGGGACGGTCATTTCCGCCGGTGTTGCCACGGTACGGCGGACGGTCTCCGTCGCGCTGCGGGCGGTCGGAATTGCCGCGGTACGGCGGGCGGGCGCCGTCCTGGTTGGGTCGGTCCGACCCTCCGCGACCACCCTGGTAGCCGCCGGTGCGACGATCGCCGCTCCCGTTGTCGCGTGCGTCGTTCCCGTTGCGTTCCGTGGGGGTCACTGTTTATCTCCTGTAGGTGTGGCTATACGTACCGGACTACTTCTCCAGCGTACGTTAACGGCAAAATGGCCACCCGAATGGGTGGCCATTTTGANACGTTAACGGCAAAATGGCCACCCGAATGGGTGGCCATTTTGACTAAGTTAAGTCCGGCGGTGTCCTACTCTCCCACAGGGTCCCCCCTGCAGTACCATCGGCGCAAAGAGTCTTAGCTTCCGGGTTCGGAATGTGACCGGGCGTTTCCCTCTTGCTATGGCCGCCGAAACAATGTGCGATGCCCGCACCTAGGTGCCGGCCATCAAGTCGTTTCGAACCATCAAGCTTCGATTGCTCTAGTCTACAGGACATCACGGCTGGCCGCCTCCGCGAGCCGTGAGTTAGGCACCGAAAACTCGCGCATCCTGGTGCTTTTCTCACAGTTCGCGGAACCGGGCTAGGTGGGGGTTAAACGCAGAAAAGCCACCCCGGTGGGGTGGCTTTTCTGTGTGTTTCTAAGTTAAGTCCGGCGGTGTCCTACTCTCCCACAGGGTCCCCCCTGCAGTACCATCGGCGCAAAGAGTCTTAG
>NZ_SOFZ01000002.1:0-22999 GCF_004402435.1 Cryobacterium sp. TMB1-7 | reverse complement strand
TGACCGTCCGTCGTACAACAACGACCGCCCGTCGTACGGTGACCGTGCCCCGCGCACCGATCGCCCCGCCTATAACGACCGCAACAGCGACCGTCCGGCCCGCACCGAGCGTCCGTCCTACAACAGCGACCGTCCGGCCCGCACGGAGCGTCCGTCCTACGGCGATCGCCCCGCCCGCACCGACCGCCCGTCGTACAGCAACGACCGTCCGGCCCGTGGCGAACGTCCCGCGTACGGCAATGACCGCGCGGCCCGCAACGACCGTTCCAACGACGGCGGCCACTCCAGCAACTTCTACCCCGACCGCGACTCCAAGCCCAAGTTCGCCGCCGGCGACGACGTGGTGCTCGAGCGCCTCGAGGCCATCGCCACGACCGCAGAAGATGTTGTCGGCGTGACGTTCGGCGACCTCGGGCTCGGTGGCAACATCGTGCGCGAGCTCGCTCTCCTCGGCGCTCCGTCCCCGTTCCCGATCCAGGCCGCGACCATCCCCGATGTGCTCGCCGGCCGTGACGTGCTCGGCCGCGGCAAGACCGGCTCCGGCAAGACCATCGCGTTCGCCGCTCCCATGATCGAGAAGCTCATGGAGAACAACGGCGCCAAGGACCGCAAGATGGCCCGCAAGCCCCGCGCGCTGATCCTGGCCCCCACCCGCGAGCTGGCCCTGCAGATCGACCGCACCGTGCAGCCCATCGCGCGCAGCGTCGGCCTCTTCACCACCCAGATCTACGGCGGCGTTCCGCAGTACCGCCAGGTCAGCGCCCTCCAGCGCGGCGTGGACATCATCATCGGCACCGCCGGCCGCATCGAGGACCTCGTCGAGCAGGGTCGTCTCGACCTGTCCGAGGTTGTCATCACAGTCCTCGACGAGGCCGACTACATGTGCGACCTGGGCTTCCTCGAGCCGGTTCAGCGCATCCTGCGCCTCACCAAGAAGGGCGGCCAGCGTCTGCTGTTCTCGGCCACCCTCGACAAGGGCGTCGCCTCGCTGGTCAAGGAATTCCTGACCAACCCGGCCGTGCACGAGGTCGCCGGAGAAGACCAGGCCTCCAGCACGATCGACCACAAGGTCCTCCTCATCGAGCACCGCGACAAGGCCTCCATCATCGGCCAGCTTGTCGACCGCCAGGGCAAGACGCTCATCTTCAGCCGCACCCGCGCCTACGCCGAGCAGCTCGCCGACCAGCTCGAGGACGCCGGCGTCAAGGCCACCAGCCTGCACGGCGACCTCAACCAGGCCCGCCGTACCCGCAACCTGCAGATGCTCACCAGCGGTCGCGTCAATGTTCTCGTCGCCACGGACGTCGCCGCCCGCGGCATCCACGTCGACGACATCGACCTGGTCATCCAGGCCGACATGCCCGACGAGTACAAGACCTACCTGCACCGCGCCGGCCGCACCGGCCGCGCCGGCAAGTCCGGTACCGTCGTCACGCTGATCCCCAAGCAGCGTCGTCGTCGCATGGAAGACCTGCTCGACCGGGCCGAGATCGACTCCAGCTTCACCTCGGCCACGCCGGGCGACGCCTCGATCACCGCTCTGGCGAACCTGTAACACCAGCGCACAACCGGCAGGGCATCCGTTTCGGCGGGTGCCCTGCCGGCGGTTAACCGGCGCGCGAATCCGTCGCGCACGATCGGGGATGCGGTACGGTTTTGTCGTTCGCGTGCTCCCTCACAATTCGGGTTTGTGACAGCGCGCGCGAGCACAGGATGTCTGTGGGGCATCCGCGCGGTGCTCCACAGATATCCGCCCGGCCTGGTCAGCGGGGGCGGATGCGCGGCTCAGCGGATGCTTGCGACGGCCTCGAGCACCCGGTCAGAAAAGTCAGCGGACAGCGGCGCCGAACCCGCGCTCTCTGCGGCGGCGGCCTGACCCTCCGGGCTGGCCATGTACGCCAGGTAGGCCGCGACGAGCTCGGCCTGGTCGGCGTCGGGATAGTCTTCGCAGGCGATCAGGTAGCTCACGAGCACCAGCGGGTACACGCCGGGGGCCGTGGAGGTGCGGTCGACATCCACCACCAGGTCGTAGGGGTTGTCCCGCGCCACCAGGGGCGAGGCGTCGATGACGGCCGCGGCGGCCTCGGTGGAGAAATCGACGAACTCGTCGCCCACCTGCAACGCCGCGACAGAGAGGTCACCGACCCTGGACGCATCCGCGTAGCCGATGGTGTTGTTGCCGTTGGCGACGGCGCTCACGACGCCGGAGTTGCCTTGGGTGCCCTCACTTCGTCGTGCCCGAATCGTCCGAGCGATGCACCGCGGAGATCTGTTCGGCGGGCAGGGTGGCGTCGGGGTTCAGGTCGACGAGGGCGGGGTCGTTCCACCGCGTGATCGCACCGGAGAAAATGTTCGCGATCGCCGACGGATCCAGGCGCAGGGTGTCCACGCCATCGACGTTGTAGACCAACACCGACGGTGACACGTAGACGGGCAGGTCGATGGCGGCGGACCCCGGCGCGCTCGACCCGGCACCGTCCAGCGTGCCGGCCAGAGTGCTCGTCTCGTCACCGGATTCGTTGGCGGCGCAACCCGACAGGAGCAGGGCGGCCACCGCGATCGACGTGCCGAGGGAAAATGCCGGGTGCCTGTCTGGTGCCAGCACTGTTCCCATTCTGCCCGACCGGAGCCGCGTGTTCTCCGAGAGGCAGCTGAACGGCGCGGTCCTGATAGATTCGAGGAACCGTGACAAAGGGAGAATCATGACCACACGCTGGGCGCGCTTCGCCCGTGGGTGGATCGTCGCGGCCGTCTCCACGTTTGTTGCCGCGTTGTCGCACACCGTGGGTGGCGGAGCCGTGCCCGGCCTGTTGGCCGTGGTCGTGTCCCTGGCTTTCGCCGGGATCGTCTCCATCGCCCTGTCCGGCCGCACCCTGTCCACCTGGCGACTCACCGCGGCGGTGCTGCTGAGTCAACTCGTCTTCCACGGGCTGTTCTCCTTCGGCAGCGCGGGCGGCGCCCTGGTGACCACGGATGCGGCAACCGCGCACGCCCACAGCGCGGGCAGCGTCGCCGTGCTGGTGCCATCATCGATGCAGGCCGGCACCATGTCCGGCGCCGACCACGGGCTGATGATGACCGGGGCCCACGTCCTCGCCGCCGTGGTGACCGTCCTGGCGCTCCGCTTCGGCGAGCGGGCCTTCTGGGGTCTGTTCAGCACCGCGACGGTGGCCCTGAAGGCCCTCGTGCGGATCCTCGTGCTCACCCCGATCCCGAACATCCCCCAGACGATCTCGGCGTCCTCGGCCGCTCTGCCGCCCCGCGACCTTCTCGTCCTGCTGAGTCCGATGCGGCATCGTGGGCCGCCGGTGCACCTGTTCGCCTGAGCGTCACGCTCGGCCACCTTCAGTCTTCGCACCTCTTATATATATGTCGACCCATCCGTCGGCCGCCCCGTCGAATTTTCGTACCGAGCCCCGCCATGCCTGTCGGCCCCGCGCGGGCCGCGGCCACGATTCGACCACTCGCGTGTCGACCGGCCACCAACCCAAGGACCCATCATGAAGCTCTCCACGCCCGTCTTCTCCGCCACCGCCCTTCTCGGAGCCGGCCTGCTCGCCCTGTCAGCGCCGCTGGCCGCCAGCGCCCACGTCGATGTCGAACCGTCGTCGACCGCCGCCGGCTCCTACAGCCTGCTCACCTTCTCGCTCGGCCACGGCTGCGACGGGTCGGCCACCACCGGCATCACCATCGACATCCCCGACACCATCACCAGCGTCACCCCCACCATCAACCCGGGCTGGGACATCACGCCGCTCACCGACGGCCAGGTCACCTACACGGCTCTCACCCCGCTCGCCGACGGCCTCCGCACCACCTTCGTACTCAGCCTGCAGATCCCCGAGGACGCCGCCGTCGGCGACACGCTGGCGTTCCCCGTGCTTCAGTCTTGCGAGGTCGGGGAGACCGACTGGTCAGAGACGGTCGTCGAGGGCGAGGCCGAACCGGCCCACCCGGCCCCGTCGCTCACCGTCACCGAGGCCGGCGCAGAGTCCGGCCACGGTCACAATGCCGCTGCCGCAGCGGATGGCGCCCCCGCGACCGAGCCGATCGCCACCGACGATGTGCTGGCCCGGTTGCTCGGCATCGGCGGTCTCATCGTCGGCGCCGTCGGCCTCGTGGTCGCCGTCGCCGCCCGCCGCAAGAACGCCGCATAGAGCTCCCCATGGCACCCATCCGAAACAGCCGCCGGCACGCCCGCATGCTGAAGCGGTCGGCGCTGGCCGGGGCCGTGCTGGCCGTCGCCAGTCTCGGCGCCACGGCCGCCCCGGCGTTTGCGCACAACTACCTGGTCGGCTCGACACCGGCGGCGGGTTCGATCGTCACCGAGCAGCCCGGGACCGTATCGATCACCACCAACGACAACCTGCTCGACCTCTCGGGCCAGGGCGAGGGCAGTGTCATCCAGGTCACCGGCCCGGCCGACGCGCCGAGATACTACGGCGACGGCTGTTCGACGATCGCCGGGCCCACCCTCGAAACCGCGGTGCAGCTCGGCCAGCCGGGGGAGTACACGGTGACCTGGCAGGTCGTGTCGACCGATGGGCATCCGATCTCGGACACCTTCACCTTCACCTGGCAGCCCAACGCGGCCCAGGTGCTGAACGAGGGTTCCGCGACCGCGCCCGAGTGCGCCACCGCTGGTTCAGGCCAGACCGGACCGGCCAATTCCGAAGCGGCCGGCGCCGACGCCGCGGAGTCCGGCTCGGCGGTCGACGTCACCGACCTGCTTTGGATCGGCGGAGCGCTCGTGGCAATCCTCGCCGCGATCGGTGTGACGCTCCTGCTGCTGCGCCGTCCCACCCCGAAATAGCCATCACCCCATCCCGCAGTAGGTCAGGCAATTTCGCGAGAGCGGTGGAACGGTCACCTCGGGTGCTCCGAAGCAACCACACCACCGCTTTTGCGAGAGCTGCGGGCGGGCCGTGGCATCCATCCACAATGCCGCCGCCCCGGCCAGTGGCGTCGGTGGGCGCGGGTAGAGTTGGCGGGTGAGTTGGAACGCCGAGATACCGTGGGATCCTGACGAGTTCGAGCCGCCGGACGACTTCGATGCCCCACCGCCCCCAGACCCCTACGGTCAGGGTGGCTTCGCCACGCCCGCGTCGGCCGCCGCCGGCCCGGCCGGCTCCGGTCCCGTCGATTTCGGCCCGCCCGCCGGCGGCGCAACGCTGCTCGCCCCGCCGCCGCCCAAGCGGGCCACCGCCAAGTTCGGCACCGCCGCCGAGGCGCTGCACACGGTCTTCGGCTACGACTCGTTCCGTGGTGAGCAGGCCCAGATCATCGACCAGCTCATCGGTGGCGGCGACGCCGTCGTGCTGATGCCCACCGGTGGCGGCAAAAGCCTCTGCTACCAGATCCCGTCGCTCGTGCGCGAGGGCACCGGCATCGTCATCTCCCCGCTGATCGCACTCATGCAAGACCAGGTGGATGCGCTCACCCTCGTCGGCGTGCGCGCCGCGTTCCTCAACTCCAGCCAGGACTCCGCCGCCCGCAACCAGGTCGAACGTGACTACCTCGCCGGCAACCTCGACCTGCTCTACGTCGCCCCCGAGCGATTGAGCAACGAGGCCACCAAGCGGTTCCTCGATCGCGGCACCATCGCCCTGTTCGCCATCGACGAGGCGCACTGTGTCTCCCAGTGGGGCCACGACTTCCGCCCGGACTATCTCGCGCTTTCCGAGCTCGCCGACCGCTGGCCCGATGTGCCCCGCATCGCGCTCACCGCCACGGCCACCGACGCCACCCACAAGGAGCTCACCGAGCGCCTGCAGATGGGCGAGGCGCAGCACTTCGTCGCCAGCTTCGACCGGCCCAATATCCAGTACCGCATCGTCGGCAAGAACGAGCCGCGCAAGCAGCTGCTCAACTTCATCAAGACCGAGCACCCCACCGACGCCGGCATCGTCTACGCGCTCAGCCGCAAGACCGTCGAGCAGACCGCCGAGTTCCTGCGCGCCAACGGCCTGAACGCCTATCCGTACCATGCCGGCCTCGACCAGGGCCTGCGCGCCCGCACCCAGTCCAGGTTCCTCCGCGAAGAGGGCGTCATCATCGTGGCGACCATCGCGTTCGGCATGGGCATCGACAAACCGGATGTGCGCTTCGTCGCGCACATCGACCTGCCCAAGTCCGTCGAGGGCTACTACCAGGAAACCGGCCGTGCTGGCCGCGACGGCCTGCCATCCACCGGCTGGCTCGCCTACGGCCTGCAGGACGTCGTGCAGCAGCGCCGCATGATCGACGAGTCGCCGGGGGACCTCTCGCACCGCCGCAAGATGAGCGCGCACCTGGACGCCATGCTCGCGCTCTGCGAGACCGTGCACTGCCGGCGGGTCAACCTGCTGCGCTACTTCGGCCAGGCCAGTGAACCGTGCGGCAACTGCGACACCTGCCTCACGCCGCCGGAGGCCTGGGACGGCACCGTTCCCGCCCAGAAACTGCTCTCCACGATCGTGCGCCTGCTGCGCGAACGCAACCAGCGCTTCGGCGCCGGCCAGCTCATCGACATCCTGCGCGGCAAGACCACCCCGCGCACCACCCAGCACAACCACGACCAGCTGGCCACCTGGGGCATCGGCGCCGACCTCACCGACCAGCAGTGGCGGGGAGTCGTGCGGCAGCTGCTCGCGCAGGGGTTCATCGCCACCTCCGGCGAATACGGCACCCTGATCCTCACCGAGGCCGCCGCAGAGGTGCTCGCCGGCAACCGCCCCGTGCAGCTGCGCAGCGAACCCGACAAGCCCGTGAAGCGCACCCCCGCTGCCCGCGCCGCCACCGCCAAGGCCGGCCTCGCCGAGCTCAGCAGCGAGCAGGAGGCGCTGTTCCAGGCCCTGCGTGCCTGGCGCAGCACCACCTCACGCCAGCAGGGCGTTCCCGCCTACGTGGTTTTCGGCGATGCCACCCTGGTGGCCGTCGCGGCGGCGAAACCGCGCACGCTGGCGGACCTCGACGGCATCACCGGCGTCGGTGCGAAGAAGCTCGAGTCTTACGGCGAGGCCCTGCTCGAGGTCGTCGCAGCGAACGCTTGACCCACCCGGATCGACGGGGGTGGCGGAGCTCATCCGCCGCCCCTTTTGTGGGCCTTGGTAGGTTGAGTCGCCCCCTTGTTGTAGAAGAGCTACAGTCCGAGTGCGCCGCGCCGCGCCCTTCTTTGTAGCCCCGTCACGCACTATTTCCGCACTCGGCGCCCCCGATCTAACGTGGTCGAACACTCGACTTCCGCGCCGACGTTAGGACCAATGATGGTTGACACTGCCCAGCGCTCCACTCCCGCCCGGCCCGACGCGGTCGGCACCGACACCCGCACCGACACCGGGCCCGTCCGGGTCGCCGGCGACCCGCTCGCCCCGCGCATCGACCTGCCCGCCCTGTCGCGAACCCTGCTCGGCACCTGGGCCGATGTGCGGCTGAAGGCCCGCGAGCTCACCGCCCGCCCTGACCTGCAGCGCATCGAGGGGCAGTCCATGGCGGACCACCGCCTGCGGGTGCTCGGTCAGCTCAAGATCCTCGCCGACAACGGCCACGTGCACCGGGCCTTCCCGAGTTCGCTCGGCGGTTCGGATGACCACGGCGGCAACATCGCCGGATTCGAGGAGCTCGTCACGGCCGACCCGAGCCTGCAGATCAAGGCCGGTGTGCAGTGGGGGCTGTTCGGCGCCGCGGTGCTACACCTGGGAACCACCGTGCATCACGAAACCTGGCTGCCCGACATCATGTCCCTCGCAGTGCCCGGCGTCTTCGCGATGACCGAGACCGGCCACGGGTCGGATGTCGCCGCCATCGGCACTACCGCCACCTTCGACGTGGCCACCGGCGAGTTCGTTGTGCACACCCCGTTCCGGGCGGCCTGGAAGGACTACCTCGGCAACGCCGCCATCGACGGCACCGCCGCCGTGGTCTTCGCTCAACTGATCAGCCTGGGCGTCAACCACGGCGTGCACGCCTTCTACGTGCCGCTCCGCGACTCCACCGGGGCGTTCCTGCCCGGCATCGGCGGCGAGGACGATGGCCTCAAGGGCGGCCTGAACGGTATCGACAACGGCCGGCTGCACTTCGACCAGGTGCGCATCCCGCGCACCAACCTGCTCAACCGGTACGGCGATGTCGCCGTCGACGGCAGCTACTCCAGCCCGATCGGCAGCCCCGGCCGGCGCTTCTTCACCATGCTCGGCACCCTCGTGCAGGGCCGGGTGTCCCTCGACGGCGCCGCCACCCAGGCCTCCGCCCTGGCGCTCACCATCGCCATCCGCTACGGCAGCGAACGCCGCCAGTTCACCGCCGGCAGCGAGACCGATGAAGAGGTCATCCTCGACTACCAGCGCCACCAGCGCCGCCTCATCCCGCGCCTGGCCACCGCCTACGCGCAGACCTTCGCGCACGACGAGTTCCTGGTCAAGTTCGACCAGGTGTTCAGCGGCGCCGCGGCGACGGATATCGACAGGCAGGACCTGGAAACCCTCGCAGCGGCCCTCAAGCCGCTGTCCACCTGGAACGCCCTGGACACTCTGCAGGAGTCCAGGGAGGCCTGCGGCGGCGCCGGTTTCCTCGCCGAGAACCGCTTCGTCGGGCTGCGCGCCGACCTCGATGTCTACGCCACCTTCGAAGGCGACAACAACGTTTTGCTGCAGCTGGTGGCCAAGCGTCTGCTCACCGACTACAACCGCAAGTTCGCCGGCGCGGATGCCGGAGCGATGGCCAGGTACGTGGTGCAACAGACCGCGGGGCGCGCCTACCATGGCACCGGCCTGCGCACACTCGGCCAGTCCGTCGCCGACTTCGGCTCCACGGCGCGCAGCGTCGGAGCGCTGCGGGAGACCGGAACCCAACGAGCCCTGCTCACCGACAGGGTCGAGACCATGATCGCCGCCATCGCCCAGTCGTTGCGGAACGCCAGCAAGCTGCCCAAGAAGGAGGCGGCCGCTCTCTTCAATTCCCACCAGAACGAGCTGATCGAGGCGGCCCGCGCCCACGCGGAGCTTCTCCAGTGGGAGGCGTTCACCCGCGCTGTCGAGACGACCACCCACGCGGGCACCCGGCAGGTGCTCACCTGGCTGCGCGACCTGTTCGGCCTGCGCCTGATCGAGGAACATGCGGCCTGGTACCTCATCAACGGACGGCTCTCCGGCAAACGGGCGTTGGCGGTCACGGCGTACATCGACCGCATCATCTCCAGGCTGCGGCCGCACGCTCTCGACCTCGTCGACGCGTTCGGTTACGCCCCCGAACACCTGCGGGCACCGATCGCCACCGGGGCCGAACGCGAACGCCAGGTCGAGGCCCGCGCCTACTACCGCGCACAGCGGGCCGCCGGCACCGCCCCCGTCCCCGAAAAACCGGTCCGCCGCCCCTGACCCGCCGGCCCTGCCCGGTCCGGTCCGGTCCGGCCAGAGGATGAGGGGCGGCGCCCCGTAACCATCCGCTCGACGGATGCGGGCGCCCGGTCCGGCGTCATACTCTCGTCTGTGGGGTCGACGCGGCATGCGTTCCGTCCCCGCCGACGGGAAGAGGAACCGGATGATTCAGGCACAGTCCCTGACCAAACGCTACGGAAGCAAGACCGCGGTCGACGCCGTCGACTTCACAGTGCAGCCCGGCCGGGTGACGGGGTTCCTGGGCCCGAACGGGGCCGGCAAGTCCACCACCATGCGTATGATCGTGGGCCTGGACCGGCCCAGCCACGGCTCGGTCACCGTCAACGGCAAGCAATACCGCGAGCACAAGGCGCCCCTGCGTGAAGTGGGGGTGCTGCTTGACGCCAAGGCCATCCACACCGGCCGCAGCGCCTACAACCACCTGCTCGCCATGGCTGCGACACACTCCATTCCGGCCAGCCGGGTCAAGCAGGTCATCGAACTCACCGGACTCGACTCCGTCGCCCGCAAGCGCGTCGGCGGTTTCTCGCTCGGCATGGGCCAGCGTCTCGGCATCGCCGCGGCGCTGCTCGGCGACCCGGCCACGCTGATCCTCGATGAACCCGTCAACGGGCTCGACCCCGAGGGCGTGCAGTGGGTGCGCCATCTGGTGCGCCACCTCGCCGCCGAGGGCCGCACAGTCCTGCTCTCCTCCCACCTGATGAGCGAGATGGCCGTCACCGCGGACCACCTCATCGTGCTCGGCCGCGGCAAGGTCATCGCGGATGCCCCGGTGGCCGAACTGATCGGCGCCGCCACGCGCAAGGTCGTGCGGGTACGCACCCCGTACGCGCCGGAGCTCGCCGCCCTGTTCCAGAGCGCCGACATCACCGTCACCCGCACCGAGGCAGACCTGCTCGAGATCGTCGGCATCACCGCCGCCGACATCGGCAACCAGGCCGCCCGTGCCGGCATTGCCCTGCACGAGCTGACGCCGATCAGCGCGTCCCTCGAGGAGGCCTACATGTCCCTCACCCAGAACGACGTGGAGTACCGCACCGGCGGCACCTCCGATGACCCCGCCGCCGAACACTCGGCTGCAGACCTTACGGAGAGTGTCCGATGACCACGATCGCCCCGGCCCCCGTCCGTGCCTTCGTCCCTTCCGGACCCGGCCTCAGTTTCGGTGGTGAACTGCGCTCGGAGTGGATCAAGCTCCGCACGGTGCGCTCCACCATCTGGTCGTACGCCACCGTCATCGTCATCTCCCTCGGCATGGCTGCACTCATGTCGGCCGCGTTGCCCACCGAGGGCGGTTCTCTGCCCGCGGCCGTGCAGACGAGCATGCTCGCCCAGGCCGCCACCTTCGGCGTCTTCTTCGGCCAGCTCGTCGTGGCGGTCCTCGGCGTGCTCGCGATCAGCGGCGAGTACAGCACGGGCATGATCCGGTCCAGCATCACCGCCGTTCCTCGGCGGCTGCCGATGTTGGCGGCCAAGGCCGTTGTGCTCTTCGTCTGTACCTTCGTGGTCGGCCTGATCAGCACCCTCGGGTCCTATCTCGTGGCCGCCCCGATCCTGGCCGGCAAGGAAATCACGGCCAGCCCGACCGACCCCGACCTGTTGCTCCCGTTGCTCGGCGGTGCGCTGTACCTCGCGCTGGTCGCCGTCTTCGCCCTGGGCGTCGGCGCCATGTTGCGCAGCAGCGCCGGCGGCATTTCCGCAGCCCTCGGCATCCTGCTGCTGCTGCCGATCGTGTTGTCGATGATCCCTGCCCAGTGGTTGGCGGACCTGCTCCCGTACCTGATCTCCAACGCCGGCCTGGCCATCTTCGGGCTCAACGGCTTCACCAGTGCCACTTTTGAGACCTGGCAGAATGTCCTCATCGTGCTCGGCTGGGTGGCCGTCTCGCTGGTCGGCGCCGCGGTGCTGCTCAAACGCCGGGACGCCTGACCTCCTCCCCGCGGTGGCCCGTGCAACCCGCGGCGGCCCGTGCCAGCTGCGGCGGCCCGTGATCTAACACGGGCCGCCGCACGTACGGCGGGCCGCGGCGCGTACTGCGGGCCGCGAGAGTCCGCGGCGGCCCGCGCGGTGGCCCCGGGCGATGGCGCGCCGGGCGGATGCGCCACCGGCCGGGACTGCGGCCCGGGCCGTAGGCTCGACATATGAGAGAGTTCTACCCCGAGATCGAACCGTACGACACCGGCATGCTCGAGGTCGGCGACGGCCACACCCTGTATTACGAGGTGTCCGGAAACCCGAACGGCAAGCCGGCCGTCTACTTGCACGGCGGGCCGGGCGGCGCGTCCAGCGCCACCCAGCGGCGGGTGTTCGACCCTGAGAAGTACCGCATCGTGCTGTTCGACCAGCGCGGCTGCGGCCGCAGCACCCCGCATGCCAGTGCGCCGGATGCCGACCTGACAGCCAACACAACCTGGCACCTGGTCGCCGACATCGAGCGTCTCCGCGAGCACCTCGACATCGACCGGTGGTTGGTCTGCGGCGGTTCCTGGGGCAGTTCCCTGGGGCTCGCCTACGCTGAAACACACCCAGAGAAGGTCACCGAACTCGTTCTGCGCGGCATCTTCACCCTGCGCCCGATCGAGCTGGACTGGTTCTACGAGGGGGGAGCCGCGGCCATTTACCCCGATCTGTGGGAGGGTTTCATCGCGCCGGTACCCGTCGACGAACGGGGACGGCTCATCGAGGCGTACAGCCGCCTGCTGCACGACCCCGATCAGTCAACCCGTGAACGCGCCGGTGTGGCCTGGTCCACTTGGGAGTCCTCCACCATCACCCTGCTGCAACAGCCGGAGACCATCGAGCGGTTCACCGAGCCGGCCTTCGCCGTGGCGTTTGCCCGCATCGAGAACCACTACTTCATGAACAAGGGCTGGTTCGAACCCGAGCAGCTGCTCCGTGACGCCGCCAAGCTCAAGGACATTCCCGGAGTCATCGTGCAGGGCCGCTACGACATGTGCACGCCGGCGTTCACCGCCTGGGCGTTGCATCAGGCCTGGCCGGAGGCCGACTTCCAGATGATCCCGGATGCCGGCCATTCCTTCGAGGAGCCCGGCATCCGCGCCGCTTTGCTCGACGCCACCGACCGCTTCGCGAACTAGCCTGCGGGGTCAAGATCGGCATCACCCGGCGGCCGTCTGTTCTGCGTGCACACGGTGACCGCCGGTACCGTGCGTGTCAGCGCCGATAGTCCGGAGCGCCGTCCCGGCACCGGCGGCGGTGCCACGCACGGCGGCGACCAGTAGCGCGCCCGGCCGACCCGCCCGGGAGCGGTGCCTCCCGTTGCGCAGCACGCTGACGGCGTACCCCGGGCTGGCTAGGAGCCACTGCACGATGTGACGCCGGCCGAGGTGACGTGCGGCGAATGTCAGCCGGCTGCGGCAGGCGGAGTAGACGTCTAGCGGCGACACCACTCCGGCGACCGGGAACGAACGGGTGCTCCGCACCGCGGTGACGTCGCTGTGCACCGCGAGGCAGCCGCCGGCGGCCACGCAACGCCAGGACAGATCGACGTCCTCCCACGAGCGGAAATGGCCCTCGTCGCATCCGTCCAGCCAATCCCAGAGGGAGGCGTGGATCATCAGGCACGCCCCGCTGAGCCAGCCTCCTGGCGCGGAACTATCCGCATCATCGGCCATCAGCGCGCGGCCACGACGGATGTCCACGGTGCCGCCGCCGAACCACAAGGAGCCATCCGTGCCGACGATGCGAGGGCTCAGGATGCGCTGGGGTTCTGCTGAGCAGCCCTGGGCCAGCGTGAGCATCCCCGGTTCGTCGATGCGCACGTCGGGGCTCAGTATCAACAGGCGATCACAGCCGTGCGATCGAAGCAGCCGCACCCCGGCGTTGACCGCGGCTCCGAAGCCGAGGTCGATTCCCGGCGCGATCAGCGTCCAGCCTTCGCGAGCGCACAACACCGTCGTCGCTTCGCGGTTGGCGAGCCCGCTGAAATTGTCGACGACGACGACCCGTCCGGTGCGCGCGCGCCGCCCGATTCCGACCAGATTGAGCTCGAGAAGATCGGGTTCGCCGTGGTTGACGACAACGATCCCCAGCTCAGCGGGCAGCGGCACCCGAACTCCGGTCCGCCGACATGGTCACAGAGCGCCTCGCGCCACGGTGGACGGCGGCCGCGCACCGGTGCGTCCTCTTCGGGGAGAGCGACCGGTGCGTCCCGGGCTTTTGCCCTGGGTGCTGTATCCGGAGACAAGGCGACGGGCGAGATCTTCGTAGCTGTCGGTGACGTGGCCCCAGTTGTACAGGGCGGCGGCGCGACGCTGCAGAGCCTCACTGACCTCCTGGGTGTGGTGGGGATTCAGCTCGGCGTCCTCGATCAGGGCCGCGAGAGTCCCGGCGTCCCGAAAATACGCTCCATACACGCCGAGCACGTCGCGGTTGAACCTGACATCCCAGGCGATTGCGGCTGTCCTGGCTCCCATCGCGCGCAGGAGCGACGGGTTCGTTCCCCCGACGGAATGGCCGTGCAGATAGCTGACCGAGTGGGCGTACAGCTGGTCGAGCTGGTCCTGGTCCCACAGCCTGCCGAGCAATCGCACCCGCGGGTCGTGGGCCAGGGCGGTGATTTTGCGCGCGTATGCGCCTGGATGCGGGGCGGAACCCACGACTACCAAGGGGAGAGCGGCACTGCTGCGCCGGTAGCCGTCGATGATCACGTCGACATGGTTCTCGGGCTCGAAGCGGGCCACAACGAGGTGATAACCATGGGGCCGCAGGCCCAATTCGGCCAGCCGCGTCGCCGGGGAATTCTGTAGGAGATGTGTCCCGTAGCCGATGAGCTCCGTGGGGATGGCGAACTCCGCGTGGTAATAGTCGACGATGCCCGGCGCGTCGGCGATGAGGGCGTCTGCCCATCGCACCGCCTGTTGCTCGGCCCAGCGGTAGTAGCGGCGGGCAGTCCCGCCCCACTTGTCCCGCTTCCACTCGAGGCCGTCGACATGCACGGTTGTCGGGATGCCGCGTCTGCGCAGGAACGGCACGAATGGTGCGTTCGCCGAGTTGAAGACGAACGCGGCATCCGGGCGCGACCCGGTGGCGGCGTGTGCCACCGAGAAAGCGGTGTGGCTGAGCGGTCCGAATGCGCCCAGACGCAGTGCCGGCAGATGCACGAGACGCATTCCCAGGTAGACGGTGGCCGGGGGGAGGTGGCCAGGCGCCGAGTTGCGGGAGCGGCAGTAGACCGTCACGGCGTGCCCACGATCGACCAGTCGACGGCCGACCTCCTCCACCGCTGTTTCGAATCCACCGAACGCGGCCGGGATGCCTCGGGTGCCGATCATCGCGATCCGGAGCGCCCCCACGTTCGAGGGGGTGACCGGATCGGTGTGGCCGGGGGCCGCCATGTCAGTAGGCCCCCAGGGGGCGGATGACGATCTTCACGGTTCGCCAGATGATCATCAGGTCGCCGGCCAGTGACCAGTTCTCGACGTAATAGAGGTCGAGGCGAACGCTTTCCTCCCAGCTGAGGTTGGAGCGCCCGTTGACCTGCCACATGCCGGTGAGACCGGGCTTGATGTACAAACGCCGGTGCATGTGCGACTCGTAGTTCTCGACCTCGGCGGGCAACGGTGGGCGCGGCCCGACGAGGCTCATCTGGCCGACCACGATGTTCCAGAGCTGCGGCAATTCGTCGAGGGAGTACTTGCGCAGGACCCGGCCCACCCGGGTGATGCGCGGGTCGCTGCGGATCTTGAAAAGCACCCCGGCGCCCTCGTTCTTGTCGAGCAACCCGGCCAGATCGTCTTCGGCCGTTCGCACCATCGAACGAATTTTGATCATGTGGAAGGTGCGGCCGTTGCGACCGACCCGCTCCTGCCGGAACAAGACGGGTCCTGGGCTGTCCAGCTTGACCAGGACCCCGATCACGAGGAGCAGTGGGCTGATCACCAGGAGCGCGGTGGCGCCGAGGGTGATGTCCAGAGCGCGCTTGAGCACGTGCTTGGCGCCGTCGTACTGGGGGATCTCGACGTGGATGAGGGGAAGGCCCTCGACCGGGCGGAAGTGGATGCGGGGACCGGCGACGTCGGTCAAGCGGCTCGACAGCACGAGCTCTGCCGAGGTCTTCTCGAGGTCCCAGCCCAGGTTGCGGATGAAGGTGTTTCCCAGGCTCGGATGCCCGGCCACGATCACGGCATCGACCCCCAACGACTGCGCCGCGGCGGCGACGTGAGCGAAATCGGACACCACGGGAACCCGGTGCCCGGCCGACGTGACGCTGGTCGTGTTCTCGTCCTCCAGCGCCGCCCCCACCACGTGATAGGCGGCGCCCGACTTGTCGTTGATCTGCCGCACGACGTATTCGATGTCGTCCCGGCCGCCGACGACGATGGCCCGGGCGAGGTAGTGACCGAACTTGCGTTGGTGGATGAGCCACTTGCGCCAGAGCCACCGCTCCAGGACCAGGGCCGCGACCCCGAGTGGCAGGGCGAAGACGAAGTACGCACGGGCGGTGTTGACCTGCAACAGCAGGAAGGCGATGGCGAGAAGACCGAAGGCCAGCGCACTGGCGTTGATGACGAGCTTGTACTCGGTGGCTCCCACCGCGACGACCCGCGGCGCCCTGGTACGGAAGGTGGACAGCGTGACGATCCAGGTTCCGATCACCAGTCCGATGACCGCCCAGGCCGACAGCGGGATCGGGGTCGTGTTCGCGATAGGGGTGCCCAACGCGAACCGAGCCAGGAAGGCGGCGGTGACGGCGGCGACGATCACCGCGGCGTCCGTGAGCTGGAGCTTGGTGCGGTACTGGCGTGCCCACGCCGCACCGGACAGGCCGCTGGCGGCGGCGGCCGTGGCCGTGTCCTGAACGTCAGGGACCGGGACCGTCGCGGGCCTGACCAGGCGTAACGGAGCGCGGTATCCGCGGGGGATCGCTTCGGTCAGCGGAGAACCCGGCTTGGGCGCGCTCATGTGTGACCGAAGCTTCCGGCCGCAGACCAGGCGTGCCCGGGGCCGGCTCGCCGGGCCGGGTTCGGGGGTTGAGATTTTCGGGGTCGACGGATCGGTCGACACGTCAAGGACGTATTCACGGAGATTCCCCTGCAGTTCGGGTTTACAGGTTCGTGCGGGAAGTGAAACGGGTACTGGGTGACGGAAATGTCGGATGGCGCGGGTGTGACGTTGTGGCGGGTGTCGCAGATGATCTCGTGAGTGAGCTGATATATCCTCAGCAACTCACGAGCTGACCATACCCTGCAATCAGATTTCGGCGCTGTGACCTGAAAGGGGGGTCAGGTTGCAACGGCTACGCGGCTTCGACCGGCCGAGGCGGGGCATCGGCAGCCGGCGCAGCCAACTCCTCGGAGAGGTGCCGCGCCAGTCTCACCGCCAGGCACACCGCAAGGAACGTCGGGTTGGCTTCGCCGGCGGTTCTGAAAACGCTGCTGGATGCGATGAAAAGATCGTCCATGCCGTGCACCTTGCAGTCGCTGTCGACCACACCGTCGCCTGGATCGGCGCTCATGCGGGTCGTGCCGATGTGATGGAATCCATCCGTTGCCTGAGCGAGCACCGAGGACACCCTCTGGTCCTCGGCGTCGAGGTAGACCACCCGACCGCGTCCGGATGCCCGCAACTGCTCGTCCAGGTACTGGTGCGCCGCGAGCACCGAGTCGAGGTCCTGCACCGCGTACCTGAAATCGATGTCCAGGCCCGGCTGGCCGTCGGCGCCCGTCGTCCCGTTGAGCCGGATCCTGGAATCCGGATTGGGCGTCTGCTCGGCGTGGAAGTGCAGCGCGTAGCTGCCCCCGGCGTTCCGCAGCAGGAAGCCGGGTTTTCGAACCGGTGAGAGGTAGCGCTTGCGGAGGATCGTTATCACGTCGGCCGCGGCGCGAAACGGCCGCTTCGCGATGTTCAGCAGATGAGGTGCGTACCGGCGCGGGCGCGGCCCGATGTGGCGCAGACGGATGCCCTCAGCCAGGATCCGCCGGCCCACCGGGGCCAGGGAGAGGGCGAGGAAGACCAGCGAGAGCGTCGCGTTGCGGTGCCCTTCCTCGTAGAACGGCGGGTTGTCGGCGTAGAAGCTGGTGTTCAACAGGTGTCTCTCGCGCTGGGTGCGCTCGGAGAACGTGAAGCGCCTACGGACGTAGGCATTGTGGTCGTCGAGGCTGAAATCGAGGTCGCGGATGTCCGCCGCGTCGGTGAGCTGGATGTTCGCGAT
Organism: Cryobacterium sp. TMB1-7; assembly: GCF_004402435.1. NCBI lineage: Bacteria > Bacillati > Actinomycetota > Actinomycetes > Micrococcales > Microbacteriaceae > Cryobacterium > Cryobacterium sp. TMB1-7. The sequence goes on along the minus strand of NZ_SOFZ01000002.1, from coordinate 5,452 downwards.
GCTTCCCGTGAGATGACCCATGTAGTAGCGGCCCAGCGGTCCGTCGGCGCCACCGAAGTGGGAGGGCAGCCGGCGCTGCACGGTCAAGAGCAGTCGGGTGGTTTCCAGTCCTCCGCAGGCCAGGACGTACGTCGCGGCGCGTATCGCGAAGGTCTGGCTCTGGTGGAGCACCTGGAGGTGGGTGACGCCGGCGCCGTCAGGGTTGATGATGATGTCGGTGACGGTCGCTTCGCACAGCACCGAGATGCCGGGATGCGCGGCAACCCTGGAGCCGAGCCGGGCCGCCAGTTTGGGCTGTCGTGCCCAGCGTTCCAATTGCGAAAGGCTGACCTCTCCCAGGCCGGCCCAGTCCGCGGCGGCGCTCCGGAAGGTCGGTGCTCCGCAATCCAGGTAGGCTGCGGCGGCCGCTTCCGAAGGCAGCACGTCGGCTTGGCTCAGGGGCCAGCCGCTCCCGTCGACGTAGTCGCGGGTTTCGAAGTCGATCGCCTCGAAGCGCACACACCGGCCGCCCCACAACCAGGACGATCCGCCGAGCCCGCGTCGGGTTGCCTGTTCGATGGGTGCGTGCGTGGCGGGATCGAGCACATGCACCGGAGGACGTGCCGCCCGGGCCGCGGCATCCTCTTTGGCGGCTTGGGTCCCGGCGTCCAGGACGAGAACCCGGAGCCCGGCGTTCGCGGCCTCAAGGGCGAGGGAGAGGCCGACGGGTCCCGCTCCGACGACGCAGCAGTCATAGATTTCGGTGGGGGTGGGCGGTTCTGTGGTTATCGACATCGATACCCGCCTTCGGGACGGTTGGGGCGAGGCCCTCAGACAGGGGTCGGCCGTAGCGACAGAGCCCGAGTGCGGGCGCAGGCGAGTGAGCGATGCTCTCAGGCGGGTGAGATCGTTGCACCGATCCCGACGGTGCGCATCCCCGGTGAGCGGATTCGAACACCCCCCTTCGGGGGCGAGCGGGCCTATGGCCCCCGTGGCACTCTGTGCGGTGTGAGCGATACTCAGCTGTCACGCTGACTGCCGCCCGATCTCCCGTACTTTCGCACAGGCAATCAGAGGAGCACCGTGTCTAAACGTTTGCCCGTCGTCGACGGCCGAGCCGGAACCTCCACGTTCCTCCCGAGGTTCGGTTCCCTCGCCGCCAAGGCTCTGGCGACGGTCATCGTTGTCGTGAGCGGACTGTTGATCCCGCTCGGGGCGCTGCCGGCGAATGCGGCCGGATGCGGAACGGCACCCAACCCCATCGTGTGCGAGAACGCCCTTCCGGGGACCGCCGCGTCGGTGTGGGACATCAGCGGAGCCGGTGATCCGTCCATCCAAGGGTTCTCCACAGACATCAGCACCAACGTCGGCGGCACCGTAGGGTTCAAGATCGACACCAACGCCCGGGCGTACACGATTGCGATCTACCGCACCGGCTGGTATCAGGGCAACGGCGCCCGGAAGATCGCCGACGTCACACCGGCCGCGGCGCTCCCACAGAACCAACCCCAGTGCATCACCGAGGCCGCGACCGAGTTCTACGACTGCGGCAACTGGGCCCTGTCGGCATCCTGGCCGGTGCCCGCCGACGCGGTCTCCGGTGTGTACATCGCGCTGCTGACCCGTACCGACACCGGTGGCCAAAGCCACATCACCTTCGTCGTGAGGGACCAGGCCAGCACGTCGCAGGTCTTGTTCCAGACCTCCGACCCCACCTGGCAGGCCTACAACACCTATGGCGGCTCCGACTTCTACCAGGGCGCCGATAACGGCCGCGCCTACAAGGTCAGCTACAACCGGCCCGTCGCGACCCGTGGGGGGATCGACGGTCGCGACTTCTATTTCAGCAATGAGTATCCGGCAGTCAGGTTCCTGGAGAAGAACGGTTATGACGTCTCCTACTTCAGCGGCGTCGACACCGATCGTTTCGGGGCCAGCCTGAAGAACCACGAAGTCTTCCTCTCCGTCGGCCACGACGAGTACTGGTCAGGAGCCCAGCGCAAGAACGTGGAGGCCGCACGAGACGCCGGTGTGAACCTGCAGTTCCTGTCCGGCAACGAGGTGTACTGGCGGACCCGGTACGAGCCGTCCGCCGACAGCAGCGCAACGGCCTACCGCACCCTGGTGTCCTACAAGGAGACCTGGAGCCAGCGGAAGATCGACCCCTCCGCCGAGTGGACCGGTACCTGGCGTGACCCCCGGTTTGCGTCCTCGGCCAACGGTGGGGGCCTCCCCGAGAACGGGCTGACCGGCACGCAATACCAGTCCAATTACTCTGACCTCCCTGTCACGGTCTCGGCCGCTGAGGGCAAGACACGCCTGTGGCGGAACACCGGTTTGTCCAGCCTCGCGGCGGGAACCTCCGCGGCCTTGGCGCCGCACACCGTCGGCTACGAATCAAACGAAGACATCGACAACGGCTTCCGACCGGCCGGTCTGATCAGGCTGTCGACGACCACGGGATCGGTGCCGGAATACCTCACTGACTTCGGCAACACCGTCAGGCAAGGCAGCACGACGCACCATGTCACCCTCTACAAGGCACCGAGCGGGGCCCTCGTGTTCTCGGCCGGCAGCGTGCAGTGGACGTGGGGGCTCGACCGGGAGCACGACGGCCCCGGCGCACCGGCAGACGTGCGGATGCAACAGGCACAGGTGAACCTGCTGGCCGATATGGGTGCCACCCCCGCCACGTTGGCGGCCGGCCTGGTAGCCACGACAGCGAGCACCGATACCACCGCACCCTCTGTCACCGTCACCTCTCCCGCGGCAGGAACCGCCGTGCCCAACGGCGCCAGCACCACGATCAGTGGAACGGCCACCGACTCCGGCGGGGTCGTCGCCGGCGTCGAGGTCTCCACTGACGGCGGAACCAGCTGGAGCGCGGCGACAGGCACCTCGAACTGGTCGTACACCTACGTTCAACACGGCGTCGCCACCCAGAGCATCCGAATCCGGGCGATCGACGACAGCGCCAACTATCCGACCACGCCCACCACACTCGCCGTGACCGTCACCGGGCCGCACTCTGTATTCGGAGTCCAGGCTCCGGCCAAGCCCGACTCGCAGGACCCCAGCGCGGTCGAGCTGGGCCTTCGGGTGACACCGACGGAGAACGGAACGATCGACGGCATCCGGTTCTACAAGAGCACAGCCAACACCGGAACCCACACCGGATCGCTGTGGAGCTCCACCGGCACCCGCCTGGCGACCGCGACCTTCACGAACGAAACCGCGTCCGGATGGCAGACCGCCACTTTCGCCACCCCGGTAACCGTCACCGCTGGAACGACCTACGTTGCCTCATACTGGGCGCCGAGGGGCCGGTATTCAGCTGATGACGACCCCTGGGCCTACCGGGGAGTCACCCGTGCGCCCCTTGCCGTCGCGGGCGGCTTCGGCGCCCAACCGGCCAGCGTCTACAACACCAACGGCGACTTCCCGACCGACATCTACGGTCAGAGCAACTACTACGTCGATGCTGTGTTCACCCGGTCGGGCAACACCGCCCCCTCGGCGACGGCCCAGTCCCCTGGACCGGGTTCCTCCAGCGTCGCCCTCAACACGGCCATCAGCGCCACGATTTCCACAGAGGTCGTCGCCTCCTCCGTCGCCTTCACTGTGCGTAACGCGCAGGGCACGGCCGTCGCAGGCAGCACGAGCTACACGGCCGCCACCCGCGTCGCCACCTTCACGCCGAGCAGTGCGCTCGCCGAGGCCACCACGTATACCGTGACCCTGGCGGCCAGGGACGCCGCGGGGGCCGCGCTCAGCTCGGGCGGCACGTGGTCGTTCACCACTGTGCAGGCTGCCCCGGGCAGCGGATGCCCGTGCAGCCTGTACGACGACAGCACCACGCCCAGCGTGGTGACCGTCGCGGACAACCAAGCGGTGACCCTGGGCGTGCGCTTCTCCGCCCAGACCGCCGGACAGATCACCGGGATCAAGTTCTACAAGGGGCCCGGCAACACGGGCAGCCACACCGGCACACTGTGGGCCGCCGACGGAACCGTCCTCGCCTCGGGAACGTTCACCGCCGAGAGCACCTCCGGTTGGCAGACCCTGGTCTTCGGGTCGCCGGTGAGCATCCAGGCTGCCACGGAGTATGTCGCCGGCTATCGCACCACGGTCGGCCAATACTCCGCGACACCGGGCGGGTACTCCGCCGCGTACACGCGGGGTCCGCTCAGCGCGGGCGTCAACGCGGGCACCTTCAGCTACGCGGCCGGTTTCCCCACCAACCAAACCTCCACCGACTACCTCGTCGACGTGGTGTTCACCGGAGGAGGCGCGGCGGCCGTCGCGGTGTCCTCGACGACCCCCGCCGCCGGCGCAACCGGTGTCGCGGCGACCGCGACGGTGTCCGCGACCCTGACGGCCGCGCCCGCGTCCGGCACACCCTCCCTCTCCGTATCCGACGAGGCGGGCGCGGTTGCCGGTGCGTCGACTTACAACGCCTCCACTCGGGTCGTCACGTTCACCCCGGTGGCGGCGCTTCCGGCGGGCACGGCGCATTCCGCGGTCGTCTCCCTCGCCGGCGCCGCCCTCCCCGGTGGGTCCTGGTCGTTCACCACGGCCGCAGCACCCGGCACCGGCACCTCGTACAGCCTGCTCGGCAACCTCACCCCGGCGCAGGCCGCGTCACCCGACGACACCTCGCCGGTGGAACTGGGCATGTCCTTCAGTTCGGCCGAATCGGGCTCTGTCACGGCGATCCGGTTCTACAAGGGTTCGACGAACACCGGCACCCACACCGGGTCGCTCTGGTCGTCCACCGGCCAACGGCTGGCGACGGTGACCTTCACCAACGAGACGGCGTCAGGCTGGCAGACCGCGCAGCTGGCGACACCCGTGGTCTTGACCGCCGGCCAGACCTACGTGGTGTCCTACTTCGCACCCAACGGCCGCTACGCCTCCACGACAAACTTCTTCTCCACCCCGCGCACCGTCGGTCCCCTCACGGCCGGCACGGCAAACAACGGTCGATACCTGTATGCCTCGGCCGGAGGCTTCCCGACCAACACCTGGCAAGCCGCGAACTACTTCGTCGACGTGGTCTTCTCCACCTCCACGACCACTCCTCCGGCGGCGGTGACGGTGTCGTCGACCACGCCGGCGGCGGGTGCGACGAATGTCGCGGTGTCTGGTGCGGTGTCGGCGACCCTGTCGGCTGCTCCGGCTTCGGGCACTCCGACGTTGGCCCTGTCCAGCGCCGCGGGTCCGGTGGCGGGCACATCCGCTTACAACGCGACGACGAGGGTGCTGACGTTCACCCCGGCTGCAGCGCTGGCGGCGTCGACGTCGTACTCCGCGGCCGTGACGCTGGCAGGGGCCGCGGTATCCGGCGGGGCGTGGTCGTTCACCACGGCGGCCGCTCCGGCGGCGGTGACGGTGTCGTCGACCACGCCGGCGGCGGGTGCGACGAATGTCGCGGTGTCTGGTGCGGTGTCGGCGACCCTGTCGGCTGCTCCGG
>NZ_SOFZ01000026.1:0-144357 GCF_004402435.1 Cryobacterium sp. TMB1-7 | reverse complement strand
CCCGCAAAACCCTCGACTGGAAAACCCCGAAAGAAGCCCTCAACGAGCTACTCTCGAAGCCACAACCGACCGGTGTTGCGCTGACCGGTTGAATCCGCCGCCAAAAGCATCCTTGAAATCTCACTATTTCCTTATTGACGTGCGAACCCGGTCAGTCGAGCGTGTGTTCCGACGGGTCGGCGGGAGTTTTCGTCAGTTCGCGGACAGCTCGGCGTAGAGGTCCACGGAGTTGCCATCGGGATCCAACAGGGTCGCGTAGCGCTGGCCCCAGTGCGCGTTCCACGGTTCGACATGGGCAACGTAACCGGCGGTGACCAGCTCGGCGAAGGCCGCATCCACCTCGGCCGGCGTGCCTTTGTCGAACGCGAGCGCGATGCGGTGGCCGCCCGTGGGTGCGATGTAGTCGGGGTCGAATCCGCGAATAGTCGCGATAGTGTCCCATGCCAGGCTCGTGCCGTCATCGAGTTTCGCGTCGACGTGCGGCGCATCGTCGAGTCCTTCCTCGATCCGCACGCCCAGCGCTCGATAGAAGGCCAGCGAAGCGGCCATGTCACCCGTCACGATCCCGATGAAACCCAGTTTTAGTGTCATGCCATCACCGTAGGAGACTTTGGCCGGCTGGGTAGCTGCTATTGGGATGAGCCGCGGGTGGCCGATACTGTGAACGGACGGTCCATCCAGGCGTGTCGATTGGAGATCCTTGTCATGAGCACCGAACAGGGCCCGATGCAGTTCTCCTTCACCGCTCCGATCGGAGTACTGGTGAAGGGCGAGATGTGGTCGTGTGTCGAAGTCCCGGGTTCGGTGGAGCTGTTCGGCACCGGGAAGGCCGTCCGGGTAGTGGCGCAGGTGGATGACCAGCCGGTGACGGCTGGCCTGATGCCCACCGGATCGGGTGGTCACATGCTCTCGATCAGCGCCAAGCTGCGGAAGAAGCTCGGCAAAAAGGTAGGCGACGACGTCGTCGTCCGGCTTTCAGAGCGGTTGACCTGAGGAGGAGGCCAGTGGCCGTCAGCGAAAAGCTCGTGAAGGCTCAGAGCGAGCTCACCGACATCAACGTGCAAATCGACAACCATCCGCTCAACAGCAGCGCGCTGAAGGATGCGCGTGAGGTCGTTGCCGAGCACCGGCAGGCGGGCAAGGATGCCGTCGAGGTCGCGCTCGCCGAACGCGGGCTGCCCAGTGCCGCAGCGCAAGGCAAGGCCCTCGTGCTCGGCGTCACGTCAATGTGGAACCTGAACCGCAAGCGCGTTGGTCTCGAAAACCGAATCCGCAGACTCGACCGCTTGTGACGTTGCGGCACTAGCGATGAAAATCAGACGAGGCGCGATCGACCTCCACATCACCGACACCGAAGGCTCTGGGCCTCCGGTCGTAATCCTTCACGGCCTGGCGGGCAGCAGCACCGAGATGGCTGCGACAGCTGCGGCTCTCGGCGATCACCGAGTGGTCACGGTTGACGCTAGAGGTCACGGACGCAGCACCCGCTTTCCGGACGACGTGTCGCGGGCGGCCCATGTGGCCGACGTGGTGTTCGTGATCGAGTCGGTGCTCGGGAGCCCTGTTTCCCTTGCCGGCCAATCCCTGGGCGGCCACACCGCTCTGCTGGTCGCAAGTGCCCGGCCCGATCTGGTGGAACGTCTCGTTCTCCTCGAGGCCGGTGTCGGCGGGGACGGCAACGAACAAAGCAGAGATGCCATGCGTCGCTTCTTCACGTCCTGGCCGGTGCCGTTCGGCAACAAATCGCACGCGCGCGCCTTTCTCGGTGACTCTCCGCTCTCGCGCGCCTGGATCGCCGACCTCGAGGTGCGGCCCGATGGGCTGTGGCCGCGCTTCGATCCCGACGTGATGGTCGAGACCATCGCTCACGTGGATGCTCACCCGCGCTGGCCGGAGTGGTGCGACCTCAACATCCCCACCCTCGCCGTTTTCGGCACCGAGGGAATGTTCTCTGCGGCAGCGAAGGATGAGTTCGTATCGCGTGGTTCGAAAGTCACGCGCGTCGACCTCGACGGCGGAAGCCATGATGCGCACCTCGATGCCTTCCCCCAGTGGATAGCTGAGTTCAGGGCCTTTCTCCCGCCGCCTCGCACCTAACGGGAACATCCCCGCGGGCCCCGGCCAGCCGCTGATTTCGACGGTTACCGTGGCGACACCGGCTCCCAGCTCCACCTCAGTCGATGAAGCCGAATCCGATTTGCCCGAACCCGAAAGCGTGACGGGTCTCATCAACCGACACAGCCGCATCGGGGATCGGTCGTCCCAGACAGTCGGCCAGCAGAACGCGGGCATCAGCGATGCAGTGGGTGAGCTCGGGAATGAGCGGGAACCGCCAGGGTGCGATGCGAGCGTCTCTGGCGCATCAGGTTCGCATTGCGGGCGAACCTCACTGAAAGTCAATCGTGCCAGGGCTAAATCAGTGCCTGCTTCTCGAGCGGGACGGTGGCCGTCGCGACTCGACCGCGAATGCAGTGAGTGTGACGGGCGCGACCTTGCCATCACTGTGCGTTCCATCTGTTGCAGCAAGAACCGCACCTCCGAAAGTGAACTCCCCATGAGGAGCCCAACTTTCGGGGTGCGGTTCAAGGTACTGTCAGGCCGGCGGATGGCCCAGTGGAGCGGCTAGCCCAGCTGCTGGCGCCGGCGGCGGAACAGGATGAGCGCCGTGCCGAGGAGCACCACTCCCAGACCGGTGCCCGCGACGCCGACCACGTTGACTCCAGTGGCGGCGAGCTTGCTGGTGGCCGCCGGAGTGGCAACCGGGGGCACGACAACTACCGTGGCGGGCGCGTAGGTGATGGTCACGATCGCGGTGGTGGTGTTTCCGGCGGTGTCGCTGACCTCGTAGGTGACCGGCGTGGGGTTTCCCGTGAAGCCGGCCTGTGGGGTGAACGTGATGGCGCCGGTGGCAGGGTTGACCGTCCAGGTGCCCTCGCCCGTGACGACGAGCTTGGTGACCGGGTCACCCCTACCGTCGATGATGCGCACGGTGGCCGGGTCGAGGTCGCCGGAGTCGTTGCCGATCACGTCGACAGTGACCGGGGCACCCTGCGGGTTACCGACCGACTTGTCGTTCGCTGACTCCGGAACGAACGTGATCGTGACGTTGGCGGTGGTGGTGTTTCCGGCGGTGTCGCTGACCTCGTAGGTGATCGGCGTTGGGTTGCCTGCGAAGCCGGCCTGTGGGGTGAAGGTGATCGCGCCGGTGGCGGGGGCGACCGTCCAGATGCCCTCGCCCGTGACGACGAGCTTGCTGACCGGGTCACCCTTACCGTCGATGATGCGCACAGTGGTCGGATCGAGGTCGCCGCGGTCGTTGCCGATCACGTTGACGGTGACCGGGTCACCCTGCGGGTTGTTGAGCGACGTGTCATTGATCGCGCCGGGGACGTAGGTGACAACGACGTCGGCGGCCGTGACCGTGCCGAGGGTGTCGGCGATGGCGTAGCTGATTGAGGTCGGGTTGCCGGAGAATCCGGCCTCCGGAGCGAAGGTGATCGCGCCGGTGGCAGGGTCGACAGTCCAGGTGCCCTCACCGGGCACGACGAGCTTGGTGACCGGGTCACCCTTGCCGTCGATGATGCGAACGGTCGTCGGGTCGAGGTCGCCGCGGTCGTTGCCGACCACGTCGACGAGGACCGACCTGCCCTGCGCATTGTTCAGCGACTCATCGTCCGCGGCCTCCGGGACGAACGTGATCGTGACGTCAGCAATGGCGGTCTTGCCGCGCGTATCGGAGATCACGTAGGTGATCGGCGTGGGGTTGCCGGAGAAGCCGTTCTCCGGGGCGAAGGTGACCGCGCCGGTGGCAGGGTCGACCGTCCAGGTGCCCTCACCGGGCACGACGAGCTTGGTGACGGGGTCGCCCTTACCGTCGATGATCTGAACTGTCGTCGGGTCGAGGTCGCCGGAGTCGTTGTCGATCACCTCGACCGTGACGGGCTTGCCCAGCTCATTGCCTGTCGACACATCGTCGTTCGCCACGGGGGCGGGCTTGGGGGTCGAGGTGAAGGTGCAGGCGACGTCCTTCACACCGGCGGGGACGGTGAACTGCCCGGAGGTTCCGGTGCCCCCGGTGACCTGAGTACCGGTTGCCGGATCGACGCAGGTCCAGACCGTGTTGTAGGCGTCCGGGTTCGTGGTACCGGCGGGGGTCTGCTCGACCGTGTAGGTCTCTCCGGGCAGGATGAGGATCGGGCCGACGGTCTCCGATGTTTCGGTGCCGGTGGTGGTTCCGGTGTTGCCTGTGGTGATGCCGCCGCCACCGATGGTGACGGTGAACTGGTCGCCTTCTTCGACACGGCCTCCGGGGAGTTCCGTGGTCACGGCTGCGGTGAAGGGAACGGCGTTCGTGCCCAGGTCGGTGATCGCGACGCTGAGCGTGCGGCGCTCCAGGATGGCGCCGGTCACGGGGTTGGCCCGGAGGAAGCCGTCCGCCCCTCTGCCGGCGATGTAGATGAAGCCGTCATCCGCGAAGGCCATCGAGTTGAGGGCCAGACGGGAGTCGATCACGGGACCGACCTTGGTGGCGGCGACGGTGGCGCTGCCGCCGAGCTGATTCGCGTCGACGCGGTACAGCTGTGCGGTCTGGTCGTTGCTCGATACGAAGTAGAGGTTGCCCCGGCTATCGAAGGAGAGGTCACCGTTGCCGCCAGGCGCATCCGCCGCTGTGACGGACAGTACGCTGCTCGAGAGAGCGTTCGTGGTGGGCGAGTAGCTGCGGAACGTGAACGTGCTCCCCGTGGCCTGTCCGCCGTAGTAGAAAAGACCCGTGGCCGGGTCGACGCCGCCCATCGTGCTCGCCACTGTCGTGCCTACGCGGGCGGTAGTCTCCCACGTCTCGGACGATGCCGTGTACTCGAAGACGGTGGTCGGGTTCGTGAGCATGAGGGTGTTGCCGTCACCGGTGATACCGATCTGGTTCAGACCCTCAACACCGCCCGGAACAGTCAGAATCTTCGTGGTAGCTCCGGTCGAGCGGTCCAGCGCGACGATCTCGGAAGAGTTCGACTGGGTGGCCAGCATCTGCGTCTCGGAGAACGGCTCGGCCGCGAAAGCGGCCTGCGGGACGGCGATGATCGTGCCGCCCGTCACCAGAGCGGCCGCGACTGCTGCGCTTCCCAGTTTCGGTAGCAAGCGGTGGGTGGGTCGTTGTAGCGATCGCAAACGACGATCCTCTCAAGTAGTGCTGCCCCGTGGGCGCGACTGGGGCCTCGGTCCGGGCGGAGCCGAGGCCTCCCAAACCCTATTGGCTGAAAGAGGCGTAAATCCCGTGCCGCGAACCCCCAAAATGGGGCGATTCCCGTGCCGCGAGCGCCCGGCGCTGCCGGAGGCAGCGCCGGGTCGCGGTCAAGCGCGACTAGTTGAAGACCATCCCACCGTCGACCACGATTGACTGGCCGGTGATGTAGTTGGAGTCGGGGCCGGCCAGGAAGGAGACGACTCCGGCGACCTCGGCGGTTTCAGACAAGCGGTCGAGGGCGATGCCCTTGGTGAACTGTTCCCAGCCCCACGCTTCAGGCTTGTCGTTGTCGGTCGCCAGCTTCTTCGCCAGGTTCTCCATCAGGGGCGTCTTCACGATGCCGGGGGCGAAGGTATTGACCGTGATGCCGAACGGCGCCAGGTCCCGGGCGGCGGTCTGGGACAGACCGCGAAGGGCGAACTTCGTCGACGAATACAACGCGAGGCCGGGGTTGCCGATGTGGCCGGCCTGGGAGGCGGCGCTGATGATCTTTCCACCGTGGCCGAGTTCCTTGAACGCCTTGGTGGCAGCCTGGATGCCCCACACCGCGCCGTTGAAGTTGATGGAGAAGATCTTCGCGATGCTCTCCTCGGTGATCTCCTCGATGGGAGAGGTCGGGGCGATGCCGGCGTTGTTGACGATCACGTCGAAGCCACCCAGTTCGGTGACGGCCTGCGCGACCGCAGCGAAGACGCTGTCTCGGTCGGAGACGTTGACGTGCACCGCGATTGCTCCGCCGGCCGTGCCACCGAGCGATTCGGCGACGGCGACGGCGGTCTCGAGGTTCAGGTCGGCGATGGCCACCTTGAAGCCGTCAGCGTGCAGCCGCTCCGCGACCGTCCGCCCGATTCCCTGTCCACCACCGGTGATGAGTGCGACTTTTCCATTCTCCGTGCGTGCCATGATCGTGCTTCCTATCTTCATTGTTCGAAACCTGTCGGCGGGTCGATGACAAAGTCACAACCGGACAGGCGGGAGGCGCAGCTAGATCAGCGTTTGCTTCACGAGCTGCTCATAGGTCTGGGTGGCGTCGAGCAGGTTGGTCCAGAGCACGGCGCGACCCGCGGCGCGGGACTTCTTCACGTCGATGATGCGCTGGTTGCTGCTGCCGCGGAATTGCAGCTTGAAGTCTTTCTTGGCGAGGTCGAATCGGCCATCCACGAGGATGTCTATCTGATCGAGCAGTTCCAGCTTGTCGGGGCTGTCGAGCAGCAGCTCTTCGTAGGAATACCCGGTCCACGACCAGATGTCCTTGGCTTGGCCGAAGGTCGCCCGCACCCGGCGCACCAGGGAGAGGCACACCCCGGTGTTGATGAAGGGTTCCCCGCCCAGCAGGGTGAGGCCCTGCACGTACGGTTGGGCCAGGTCGGCAAGGATCCGATCCTCGAGCTCGACCGTGTACGGCGTGCCATAGCGGAAGTTCCAGGTGGCCTCGTTGAAGCAGCCTTCGCACGCGAACAGGCATCCGCTCACATAGAGGCTGCAGCGCACTCCCTCGCCGTCGACGAACATGAACGGTTTGTAGTCACCGATGAAGCCCTGGCTGAGCTTGTCGGAGAGCCACTCACCGGGTTTCGGGTTCCGCATAACGGCTGCCTACAGGGAGCCGCTGACGCCGGTGGCGCCAGCCATGTGCTTGACCCTGGAAACGATCTCCTGGTGGCGACCGTGCACCATCGGGCGGGCCTGCGGGTTGCCGAGGTAACCGCAGGTGCGCTTGACCACGTCGCAGCTGGCCGGGTCGTCGTTGCCGCAATCCGGGCAGGCGAAACCACGCTCGGTGGGGGTGAAGTCGCCGGAGAAGTCGCACTTGTAGCAGCGGTCGATGGGGGTGTTGGTACCCAGGTAACCGACCCGGTCGTAGGCGTAGTCCCAGACGGCTTCGAGCGCCTTGGGGTTCTGCTGCAGCACCGGGTACTCGCAGTAGTGGATGAAACCGCCGGAGGAGAACACCGGGTAGTCCTTCTCGAAGTCGAGCTTTTCGAACGGGGTCGGGTTCTTGCGCACGTCGTAGTGGAAGCTGTTGGTGTAGTAATCCTTGTCGGTGATGTTCTCCACCGACCCGAACTTGACCTTGTCGAGGCGGGAGAACCGGTCGGTCAGGCTCTCGCTCGGGGTCGAATAGACGCTGAACTGGTAGCCGTACTCTGCGCTCCACGCCTTGGTGTGCGCGTCGAGGGTCTTGAGGATGTCCAGGGTGAACGCCTTCGCCTCGGCGTCGCCCTCCCAGGCGCCGCCGAAGAAGGCCGCAGCCACCTCGTAGAGGCCGATGTAGCCCAGCGACACCGTGGAGCGGCCGTCCTTGAAGAGGGTGTCGACCGAATCGGTGCGCGCCAGCTGCTGGCCGAAGGCGCCGTAGACGTAGAGGATCGGGGCGTTCGCGGGGGTCGCCTGCTTGCACCGTTCGATGCGGTAGACCAGGGCGTCGCGGGTGATCAACAGACGCTCCTCGAGGATGCTCCAGAACTTCGCCCGGTCCCCGGCGGCCTCCAGCGCGATGCGCGGCAGGTTCACCGTCACCACGCCCAGGTTCATCCGGCCCTCGGAGACATCGTTGCCGTCAGCGTCGGTCCACCCCTGCAGGAAGGATCGGCAGCCCATCGGCACCTTGAAGCTGCCCGTGATCTCGACGAGTTTGTCGTAGCTGAGCACGTCCGGGTACATCCGCTTGGTCGAGCACTCCAGCGCGAGCTGCTTGATATCGTAATTCGGGTCGCCCTCAGCGAGGTTGAGGTCGCGCTTGAGCGTGAAGATCAGTTTGGGGAAGATGGCTGTGCGCTTCTCGCTGCCCAGGCCGTCGATGCGGATCTGCAGGATCGCCCGCTGGATCTCCCTCTCGAACCAGTCGGTGCCCAGGCCGAAGCCCAGCGACACGAACGGGGTCTGCCCGTTCGAGGTGAACAGGGTGTTGATCTCGTATTCGAGGCTCTGCATCGCGTCATAGATGTCCTTGCGGGTCTTCTCCTCCGCATAGGCGTGGTGCTTGGTCTGGTCGCCGATCCACCGTTCCGCGTCGGCAAGGTGCTTGGCGAAGTTGGCGCGGGCGTACGGAGCCAGCAGCTCGTCGGTGCGGTTGGCGGAGCATCCGCCGTACTGGCTGGACGCCACGTTGGCGATGATCTGCGAGATCTGCGCGGTGGCAGTCTGAATGGAGCGGGGCGGCTCCACGTCAGCGTTGCCGATGCGGAAACCCCGGCTGAGCATGCCCGTGAAGTCGATCAGGCAGCAGTTGGTCATCGGTGCGTATGGGCTGTAGTCCAGGTCGTGAAAATGGATGTCGCCCTTCTGGTGCGCATTGGACACGTGCGGCGGCAGCATCTTGTGGCCGATGGCCTTGCCCACGGCCCCGGCGGTGAGGTCGCGCTGGGTGTTGAAGACGTCGCTGTCTTTGTTGGCGTTCTCGTTCACCACCGAGGAGTCTTTGCTGAGCAGGTTGATGATCGAGTGGTTGATGTCGGTGGACTTGCTGCGGGCGAAGTCGCGCTGGGTGCGGTAACCGATGTACTTCTCGGCGAGGTCGTATTCGTGGCTTTCGAGCAGCGCGTGCTCCACGATGTTCTGCACCTCGTAGATCTTGATGTCGGTGCTGAAGCGGCCGGCGATCTCCCGGTTGACGGCGGCGACGATATCGACGATCGCCCGGTGCACGAGCGGGGTCATTTCGGTGTGAATCTCCAGCGCGGCCTTGACCAGCGCCTCGTAGACCTTGGTGTCATCGAAGTCCACCCGGCGGCCGTCGCGTTTGACGACCTGGATGGCGACGACGTCGTCGCGGGTGGCAGTGGTCGGGGCCGGGGCGCTGATGCTTGGATTCACGCCTTCAGCATAGGGACGTCGGGTCGCCGAAATCACTAGATTTGGGTGCCCTTGGTCCCTGGTGCCGCTACATGTAGTGGTGGCGCGCCGTCGAGGGCCGGAAAGACGCCTCGGGATTCGCCGACCGTTTTGGGTGCACATCTGTGCACCCGAAACACGTGGGCGTGTCTGTCACAGCTGTGACTTGTGCTTCGCCGGCACCCTCGCCGGTCAGCCGATGACGGGCTGTTCCTCCGGGTACTTGTAGAGCAGATTGCGGCGGCGCAGCGCCAACGCTGACGCCAACCCGATCGGTCCGATCCGGCCGGCGAACATCAACGCCGCGAGGATGTATTTGCCCGCAGGTGGCAGTTCCGCGCTGAGCCCCACGCTCAGCCCGCAGGTGGCGAAGGCGGAGATCACCTCGAAGAGAATATGGTCGAGCGACGCGTCGCTGACCAGCATGATCAGGCCGCTCCCGCCGAGCACCAGCGTTGCCCCGAAAAAGGTCACGCTGATGGCCACCCGCATGGTCTGCTCGGGAATGGTGCGCCCGAACACCATCAGGTTTTTGTCGCCCTTGGCCTCGGCAACGATCGCCAGGAACAGCAGCGCGATCGTGGTCACCTTGATCCCGCCCGCGGTAGACGCCGACCCGCCGCCGACGAACATCAACGCGTCGGTCGCCAGAAGGGTCGCCGAGGTGGATGCGGCGGGATCCACCAGGGAGAACCCGCCCGACCGCATCATGGTCGACGCGAAAATCGACTGCATCACCCGCTCCCCCACCGAGAGGTCCCCGATCGTGGCACTGTTGGACCATTCCAAAGCGCCCCACAGTGCGGCGCCGACAACCAACAGGATGCCTGTCGTCGTCAGGGTGAGCTTCGTGTGCAGGTTCCACTTGCGCCAATGGGCCTTGGCCATCATCAGCACCAGGAACACCGGGAACCCGAAACTTCCGACAAGAACGCCGACCATGATGGGCACGAGGATCCACGGGTCGTTCTCGAACCCGGACAGGCCGGTGGTATGAGCGGTGAAACCGGCGTTGTTGAACGACGAGACGGCGTAGAAGATGCCGTGCCAGAGGCCGCCGCTCCAGGACTGCTCCACCACTATGAACCGTGGCACCAGAAACACGGCCAGCGCCAGCTCCAGCGTCAGGGCTGTCAGGATCACCACGCGCAGCAGCGACTGCACCTCACCGAGCTTGGTGGTTCCGACCCCCTGACGGGCCAGGATGCGACCCTTCAAACCGAGATTTCGGGTCACCGCTCGAGTCAGGAGCAGTGCGATCGTGACGATGCCCAAACCGCCGATCTGGATGGCCAGCAGGATCACGATCTGGCCGAAAAACGACCAGTGCTCCGCCGTGTTGACGGTGACGAGGCCCGTCACCGTCATCGCCGAGACCGCTGTGAAAAGAGTGTCGTGGAACGCGGTGCCGCGACCATCAGCGGCGGCTATGGGCAGGCTGAGCAAGGTCGTGAACAGCAGCACAACGAAGAGAAACACCATCAGGGCCAGCAGCGCTGAGAAGTCGTGGACGACCAGATTCGACAAGCCCGTCGCCGTACGGGGATGCCCCTGCGTCTTCCGCCCGAACGAGGCGCGTGTCACCGCCACGGCCGGCCTCGGTGCCGTGAACAGGTGAGGAACACATCCGCGGGATCTGCAGCGCCTTTCGGCATGTTTAGCCACCTCAGATGTCTAGGCTTCGGTCGTGCAACTGTACAGCCCGAGCGCCCCGTCGCGGTCCTCCGAACCGGCGGCCTAGTGCCCGCCGCCGAGATTGCCCGCGAGACGCGCGTGGATGTCGGTGCTGGCTTCGTTCAGCCCGACGATCACGGCACGCTTGCCGTGGCGTTCGTACCTGTTGGTGATCGCGTCCAGCGCGGCCACCGTTGAGGCGTCCCAGATGTGCGAGGCGGACATGTCGATGACCACCCGGTCGGGGTCGTCGGCGTACTCGAACTGGGTGGTGAGGTCGTTGCTCGAGGCGAAGAACAGCGCACCGGTCACGGTGTACAGGGCCGTGGGCACGGTGTCCTCGGTGGAGACGGTGCGCTGAACGTTCACGAGGTGCGCCACCCGCCGGGCGAACGCGACCATGGCCACGAGCACACCCACCATCACACCAATGGCGAGGTTGTGGGTGAAAACGACAACCACGACGGTGGAGAGCATGACGGTGGTCTCGCTCTTGGGCATCCGCTTGAGCGTCGACAGGCGGATGCTGTGCCAATCGAAGGTGAGCACCGACACGATGATCATCACGGCCACCAGCGCCGCCATCGGGATGATCGCCACGACGTCGCCGAGGGCGACGACCAGGATCAGCAGGAACACCCCGGCGAGGAAGGTGGAGATGCGGGTGCGGGCACCAGAGGCCTTGACGTTGATCATGGTCTGACCGATCATGGCGCAGCCGCCCATGCCGCCGAAGAAGCCGGAGAGCATGTTCGCCACACCCTGGCCCCAGGTTTCGCGGGTCTTGTGCGAGTGGGTGTCGGTGACCTCGTCGACGAGCTTGGCGGTCATCAGCGACTCAAGTATGCCCACCATCGCCATCGCCAGGGCGTACGGCGCGATGATGGAGAGGGTCTCAGAGGTCAGCGGCACATTCGGGATGAACAGCTCCGGCAGGCTCTTGGGCAGTTCGCCCTGGTCGCCCACGGTGGGCACGGTGATCGCGATGGTGACGGTGGCGATGGTGAGGAGCACGATGGCCACCAGCGGCGCCGGCACGATCTTGGTGAACCGGGGCATCACGACCATGATGATGATCCCGATCGCCACCAGCGGGTAGACCATGACCGGCACGCCGAGCAGGTGCGGCAGCTGGGCGATGAAGATCAGGATGGCCAGCGAATTGACGAAGCCGACCATGACGCTGCGCGGGATAAACCGCATCAGTTTGGCCACGCCGAGCACGCCGAGTATCACCTGCAGCAGCCCGGCCAGGATGACCGTGGCGATGAAGTAGTCCATGCCGTAGTCCAGCGCCACGGGTGCGATCACCAGGGCGACCGCGCCGGTGGCGGCGGTGATCATGGCGGGGCGACCGCCGAGGAATGCGATGGACACGGCCATCACGAACGAGGAGAACAGCCCCACCCGCGGGTCGACGCCGGCGATGATCGAGAACGAGATGGCCTCGGGGATGAGGGCCGTCGCCACGACGAGGCCGGCGAGCACCTCCCGGGTAAGGATGCGCGGGGTGCGGAGCGCCGTCAGCACGGACGGGTCGGCCTTGTAGCGGTTGGGCGTGGGAGTTTTCTCAATGAGAGCCATGGCGGCCTCCAGCGACGGGGCCCGCGGTGCGGACCGGGATGGGGCAAAGTAGGGGGTGCGCCGGGTGCGCACGCCATCCGCCGAACCGGCAGGATGGAAGGGCTGGCAGCAGCGTCAGCCAACCAGCACAACCCTACCCTAACGTAAGGGTTGGTTTAGTTCCTGTGCGCGGGAGGGGTTTGAGACATGGCAACGGATGACGCACCGGCCACGATGCACATCGGCGAGTTGGCCGACCGCACCGGCCTGTCCCTGCGCACCATCCGGCACTATGACGAGGTGGGTCTGCTGAAGCCCTCCGGCCGCACCGAGGGTGGCTTCCGGCTGTACACAGCCGTCGACCTGGAGCGGCTGATCCTCATCCGGCGGATGAAGCCGCTCGGCTTCTCGCTGGAGCAGATGATGGCGTTGCTGAAGACCATCGACACCCTGGATGCGGCCGACGCGGCCGATCGGACCGCCGTGCGGGCCGACCTGGCGTCGTTTGTGACCCAGGCCGAGGAGCGCCGGCAGAAGCTCGCCGAGCAGCTCGCCATGGCCGACGAGTTCCTGGACCTCCTGCGCCGTCACGGCCGCGACGTGTAACACCCGCCGACGGGAGGGAACCGAACCAATGAGCAGCACTCCAGCCGTGATCGTCTGCGACGTGAATGAGACCCTCTCAGATATGTCGGGCATGAAGGCCCGGTTCGTGCAGGTCGGCGCCCCCGCCCATCTGGCGTCCGTGTGGTTCGCCGCGCTCCTGCGGGATGGTTTCGCCCTCGCCGCGGCGGGTGGCGCCGCGCCGTTCGCGGTGATCGGGTCCGAGCTCCTCCGCGAGGTGCTGCGCGATGTGGCACTCCTGCGCAGCCCCGCCGACGCCGTGGAGCACATCATGGCGGGATTCGGGCTGCTCAAACTGCACGCCGACGTGCCCGAGGGCGTGCGAGCGTTGACAAGCACCGGGATGCGCCTGGTGACGCTGTCCAACGGATCCGCCGGGGTCGCCAGGTCGCTCCTGGCCGCGGCCGGGCTCGAGGGAGAATTCGAGGCGCTGCTCAGCGTCGAAGATGCTGGTGCCTGGAAGCCGGGGCGGCCCGCGTACGACTACGCCGCCGAGGCCTGCGAGGTGCGCCCGGCCCAGCTGCTGCTCGTGGCCGTGCATCCCTGGGACATCCACGGAGCCGCGCAAGCGGGCCTGGCCACCGCCTGGCTGAACCGCGGCGGTGACACCTACCCGAGCTACTTCACGGCCCCCGACTACACGGTGGGCCGGCTGGCCGAGCTGGCCACGCTGCTGGCAGGTGCGCCGGCGTCGCCATCCGGCAACGCGGCGCCAGAAGCCGCCCCGGAAGCCGCCGCTGAGCCGGCCGAAGCTGATCCGGCTGAAGGTCTCGTGGTCGTGACCGAGGCAGGAAAAGGCGGTTACGCCCAACAGATCACCGTCGGCCAGCACCGACTCACCGCCGACGAGCCTCGCCCGGTCGGCACCGATACCGGCCCGTCCCCGTATGACCTGGTCCTGGCCGGGCTCGGCGCGTGCACGTCGATGACCGTGCGCATGTATGCCGAACGCAAGAACTGGTCATTGGAGAAGGTGACCGTGACCCTCCGGCACAGCCGCATCCACGCCACGGACTGCGCGGACTGCGAGACCGCGGTCGGGCACATCGACCACGTCGAACGGGTACTCCGGTTCGACGGCGACCTCGATAAGCAGCAGCGTCAGAGGCTGAGCGAGATCGCCGACAGGTGTCCGGTGCACCGCACGCTGCACTCGGAGATCATCGTGCACACCACGGTCGCAGAGGCTGGCGCACCCGAGTGAGCGCTGCCGAAGCCGGTCAGTGCACCCGCACGGCCTCGTTGTGCTCCACGAGGTGCCAGGTGGTGCCCTCGTCGTCGCTCACCCAGCCCTCCCAGGTGTAACCGTCCTCGGTGATCGAGGTGAAGTTCCAGCGCACCGGGCGACCGTCGGTGCCGGTGCCGTCCTGGCGCAGGCCGTTGCGGTACGGGGTGGCGATCAGGTGGCAGTACTCGCCGATCGTCGGGGCGAAGGAGCTCACCCGCCAGGCACCGGCCAGCTGGTCGTAGACCCGCACGGCGGTGGCGACGGTCTCGAAGCCGGACGGATGCGTGGCGCTGGCCTCGACCTCCACGTCCTGCACCGCGCGCCCGTCGAGGATGAACTGCACGATCCAGGTGAACTCGCGTTCAGTCCACTCCCCCGTGGCCTCGTCGAGCCGGCTGCCGTGCGCCGCCCACGTGCCCACGAGCTGGCCGAATCGGCGCATGCGCCCGGGGTATTCCGGGGTGGGACCGTCGGCGATCAGCGCCTCGGCAAAACGGGACTCTGAGGTGGTCATGCCTCGATTTTACCGGGCGCACGTAACGCGCGCATGAACATGGCGTTCCAGGTCAGCCGCCGAGGCTGCCGGCATCCGTGGTGCCCACGTCGGTGCGGTGAAAGTTCAGGTGCGAGCGGGAGGCCGTGGGGCCGCGCTGGCCCTGATACCGGGAACTGTACGCGGCAGAACCGTAGGGCTTCTCGGACGGCGAGCTGAGCTGGAAAAAGCACAGCTGGCCGATCTTCATACCCGGCCAGAGCTTGATCGGCAGGGTGGCCACGTTGCTGAGCTCCAGGGTGACGTGCCCGGTGAAGCCCGGGTCGATGAATCCGGCGGTGGAGTGGGTGAGCAGGCCGAGCCGGCCCAACGAGCTCTTGCCCTCGAGGCGGGCGGCCACGTCATCGGGCAGGGTGACGGCCTCGAAGGTGGCGCCGAGCACAAATTCGCCCGGGTGCAGGATGAACGGTTCGTCACCCTTGGCCTCGATCAGCCGGGTGAGTTCGGGCTGGTCGACGGCCGGGTCGATGAACGGATACTTGTGGTTGTCGAACAGCCTGAAGAACCGATCGAGCCGCACGTCGATGCTCGACGGCTGGATCATCTCCGGGTCGTAGGGGGCGAGCGCGATTCGTTCCGCGTCGATCTGGGCCTTGATGTCACGATCCGAGAGAAGCACGGTGCCAGCCTATCGGCGTGGCCCCGCCCGGAGCGTGTGGTTTCCCAGCGTGACTTTCGGCGGCGCCGAGCCGATCAGGCAGCGGCCGTCGCGACCAGCTTCGCGATGGTCGCTGCACTGTCATCGTTCAGTTCGCGAAGCGCATAGGAGGTGGGCCACATCCCGCCGTCGTCGTCGAGGTTGGCCTGGGCGCTGAAGCCGAGAGTCGAGTAGCGCTCCTTATCGTCTTGGCCACTGCGGAAGAACACCACGACCTTGCCGGCCTTGGCCCAGCCCGGCTGGCCGTAATAGAGCTTGGGCAGCAGCTCTGGGGCGGCCTCGGTGACGATGCCGTGCAGACGCACGGCCATCTGGCGGTCGGGCTCTTTCATCTCGGCGATCTTTGCCATCATGGTCGCCTCATCCGCGGCCGCCTTGTCCTCGGCACGGCCGCGACGGGCGTCGGCTTTGAGTTCGGCGGCACGGGCCTTCATCGCGGCGCGCTCTTCCGCAGAGAAGCCTCCCGCCGACTCGGCGCCGACCTGGTTGCCGCTGATTTTCGGTTCGGTGCTCATCGCGTTGGGCCCTTTCGTCGGCGGACCGTCCCATGTTCGCACCTCGGCGGCCGAGGCTCAAGGAAGTCGGTGCCAGCCTGGCGGTCGAGGCTTGGTAGGATGGCGGTTCCAGTTCAGCTTCGGCGGCCTGGACGCGCGGATGTAGTTCAATGGTAGAACTTCAGCTTCCCAAGCTGATAGCGCGGGTTCGATTCCCGTCATCCGCTCCAAACTTCGGTCGGCCCAATAGAATCCGGCATGACCTCTCTTCCTCCTGAGCACATGCCACTGGCGCAATCGGCCGTTCCGGACGCGTCCGGCCGCCGCTTTTGGGGAATCGGTTTCCTCTGGTTTGTTCCGTTGTTCGGCGCCCTGCTTGCTCCGGTTCTGCTTGGCATTCTCGCAGCTCAGAACCGCCGGCACCCGGACGCGCTGGTGCGGGAGAATTCCCGATGGGCAGCGAACTGGGTGCTGACCGTGACGGTTGTCGCAGCGATCGGGGCGGCCATTGTGGTATGCGACGCGATCATCGGGCTCGTTCTGACTGGAGAAAGCGAGAGCGGGCCGTCGCCCACCCTTCTTCTGGCAAATTTGCTGCTGTGGGCGGCTGTGATCGGACACCTCGTTGTGTCCATCGTCGGGGTGGTGCGGGCACGCACCCGAATAGTCAATCCGAAGATCGCGATTCCCTTCATCCCTGCCCTAAAAGTAGACGTGTCGATGGAATTGGGACAGCCCGCTCTGGTGCGAGAAACGCCGTGAGTCGCACGATCGTCGAGCGCGAGATCACCGAGCCGGTTTCGCTGTGCCTGCCCGACGGGCGGCTCAACCCCGCCGCCGTCGGTTGGAGCAGAAGGCCTCTGCACGACACTGCAGGCATCGACGGCCGCAGCAGTTGGGGCCGCAATAAGCGCTGGGAGTATTGGGGCGTCACCACGCCCACCCACATCGTGACTCTGACCGTCTCCTCGCTCGACTACGCAGCGGTGCACAACATCCTGATCTACGACCGCGTATCGGGAACGACGATGGAACGCGGCGCCGTCGCACCGCTGGGATCCAGTGCCACCCTGCCGGCATCCCTCGGCGCCTCATCCGCCCGGGCGCGCACCCGGTCGCTCACGATCGACATCGACGAGGTACCCGGCGGCACCCGCCTGCGCGGTCGCGCCGCGGGGGTGGCCTTCGACATCACCGCCGTGCGTCCGGCCGGCCACGAGGCGCTGGCCGTCGTGGTTCCGTGGTCCAAGAGCCGCTTCCAGTACACCGTCAAAGACGTGGCCCGTCCGGCCGAGGGCTGGGTCGAGGTCCAGGGTGACCGGTTTGAGCTTCCCGCCGGCGACAGTTGGGCGGTGCTCGACCACGGTCGCGGTCGCTGGCCGTACAAGATGACCTGGAATTGGGGCGCGGCGTCGGGAATCGTCGACGGACGCACCATCGGCCTCCAGCTGGGCGGCCGGTGGACGGACGGAACCGGTTCGACCGAGAACGCGGTGCTCATCGACGGAACGCTCCACAAGGTCAGCGATGAACTCGACTGGGTCTACGACGAAGCCCACTGGCTCGCCCCGTGGCGAATTCACGGAGGGAGCCTCGACCTGCGTTTCGACCCGTTCTGGGACCATGCCAGCAAGACCGAGCTTCTGGTCTTCGGCAGCCGCGGTCACCAGTGTTTCGGCCACTATTCAGGCTGGGTCGACACCGATCTGGGACGTATCCGGGTCGACAGTCTGTTGGGCTGGGCGGAAGACATCCGCAACCGTTGGTGACACCTCGACCAGCGCTCGGAGCTTCGTGAGGCACAATGGTCCCCACGAGATTCTGCCAACGGAGGACAGCATGCCCGGCGACACCCAGGACGAACCGATTCAGGCCCAGCACAGCACAACCGAAGACGACAAAGTGGCGGGCATCCTGCTGCAGCAGGAAGCGGACCTGGCCGGTCACGACGAGGCCCAGGTCTTGGTTGCATTACGCCAACGCTTCGCCGACGGCGGCCACCAGGTGACTGACGAGGCCCTTCAGGAGCACGCCCGTCGCATCGCGGGCCTCGAACCGAACGCCTTCTCGAAGGAGTAGGCGCATCGCCCCCTGACCCCCCGAGCTAGGGAACCAGCGTCTCCAACGCCGGGTGCAGGTGTTTCGTGCGCAGAGCAACTGTCGCCTGGTCGGCGCCCGCGGCGAGCGCCGCCTCCGTGGAGGCGCCTGACAGGGTGGCGTCGAGAAAACCCGCGAAGAACGCATCGCCGGCGCCGTTCGTGTCCCGCAGCTGAACGGGCACGGCAGCCACCCGGTGCAGGCCCTCGGCGTCGACGGCCATCGCGCCCTCTGCGCCGAGCGTGCACACGACGGCCGTGGTGCCGGCCGCCACACGGGCCCGCATGAACGCCGACGGATCGCTCATGCCGTCGGCATTCATGAAGATGTAGTCGGCCGCCCGGATGAAGGGCTCGTGGAACTCGGACCGGCCGTCGTAGTCGTGGACATCGGTCCAGACGGGGACGCCGGCCGCGATAGCCGTGGGGAGCAGGGCTCGGGAGGTTTCGGAGAGGTCCATCACCAGGGCCGCGGCACCCCGGCTCAACGCCGTGAACTGGGCGATGTCGGGTGCGGTGAACGCCGGCACCGAGAGGTACACGGACACCCGCTCCCCCGCCCGGGTCATCAGGTTCAGGTGTCGTTCGCCGGCACCCGGCACCACCGACGCGGTCACCTGGATTCCCGCCGCCTCGAGAACGGAACGCACCCGTCCTGACGCGTCGTCGTCGCCGAGCAGGGTCTGACATTCGACAGCCCGCCCGAGCCCGGTCAGGTGCAGCGCCTTACCCGCGGAGGTACCACCGACGGTCTGAAAATCCTCGAGGGCGAACGTGACGTGCGGGCGCGGCTCCGGCAGCTGGTCGAGGTAGACCAGCGTGTTCCACGACACCGGTCCGCATACAACGATGTGACCCGCGCCGATGGCGCCCCCAGCGGATGCTCTGCTCATCCGCTCAGGCTACGGCACGGCCGCTTGGCGACTCGATGTGCCACAGCCGGTACGGATTTTTGCCGGTCCCTACCCGGCTCGGAGCGGGCGAGACCACGCAACCTCACGGCTGAGCTGGCCGGATTGGACGAAGTGTTGCACCTGGTGGGTACCGGCGAGCGCCCTGGCGAGGTCGTCGCGGTCGGCAGCCTCGAAGCCCAGTTTCTGCCAGAAAGGCCCGGACCGTCGACTGAACAGCCACGCCCGCTGCGCTCCGCTTTCAGCAGCCCGCGCCAGGGCGAACAGGGCCAGCCGGGTGCCCTCGCCGGTTCGCTGGGTGAGTGGATGAACCGCCACGCTCCGAATGAGCGCGTGCTCCTGGTCACCGCTGAGCTCGAATCCCGTGCACGCCACGATGCTGCCGACCGCATCCCGTTGGATCCAGAGGTGCACCGTGGGAGCGTCAAGCCCGCTCAGCGTCAGATCTACCTCGCGGAGGAAATCGGTCAGGTCGGCCGTATCGCCGGGCGACACTGGGGTGAGGGACGACATGGGCCCAGGTTACTGGGGCGGTTCATCGCGATCCGCAAGTCAACTCGCGAGAGCCCGGGCGGCGTGACTAGGAACGCACCGACTTGCGCTCGTAGATGATCATCGACCAGGCGTAGCCGATGACCGTGATCACCACGCACCAGCCGACCGCGAGCACAGCGTTCCAGCCGAGCGGGGTGCCGAGCAGCAGCCCGCGGAGGGTCTCCACGATCGGCGTGAACGGCTGGTACTCCGCGAACCACTGCAGCCCGGCCGGCATCGACTCGGTCGGTACGAAGCCGCTGCCGAGGAACGGCAGCAAAACCAGCAGGAGCGGCAGGTTGCTCGCCGTCTCCACCGATTTGGCCTGCATGCCCATCCCCACGGCGATCCAGGTGATCGCGAAGGCGATCAGCGCGATCAGGCCGAAGGTGGCGAGCCACTCGATGGGGGTGGCGGTGGGCCGGAACCCGATCAGCACACCGACGCCGAGCACCAGCGCGACGGCGATTATCGCCTGGATGGTGTTGCCGAGCACGTGCCCGGCGAGCACCGCCGCGCGGGAGATCGCCATGGTGCGAAACCTCGCGGTGATGCCCTCGGTCATGTCCATCGAGACCGTCGTGGCAGTGCCGCCGGCGGTGCCGGCTATGGTGATCGCCAGGATGCCCGGCATCACGTAGGCGAGGTACGCCGCCCTCCCGCCGGCCGGGTCCACGCCCGGCAGGCCGGCCCCGAGGGTGCCGCCGAAGACGAACACGAACATGAGCAGGATCACCACCGGACCCACGATGGTGAACACTGACAGGCCCGGGTAGCGAATCATGTGCAGCAGGTTGCGGCGCAGCATTGTGATCGCGTCGGTCACGACATAGGACCGATGACGGCTGCCCTGCACGGTCGGGCGCGGGGCGGTGATGGTGGTCATGAGTCTGTTCCCTTCGAATCGGCCCGGCCGGACGATTCCTTCGTGCCGGTCAGCGCGAAGAACACGTCATCAAGGTCCGGGGTGTGGATGCTGAGGTCGTCGACCTCGAGATGGGCCGCGTCGAGGCGGTCGAGCACGGCGCGCAGCGCGCCGACGCCGCCGGCGCTGGGCACGGTGAGCACCAGTCCGGCGTCATCACGAGCAGAGCCGTCACGAGCAGAGCCATCGCGAGCAGAGCCATCGCGAGCCGACTGATTGAGCAGGCGGGCGGCGGTGTCCAGCGCCGCGGCATCCGCAAAGCGAAGCCGGATGTGACCGCCCGGTACGAGGCTCTTGAGCTCGTCGGGCGTGCCGTCGGCGACGATGCGACCGCCGTCGAGCACCGCGATGTGGTCCGCGAGCTGGTCCGCCTCCTCGAGGTGCTGGGTGGTGAGCAAGACCGTGGTGCCCTCCGACACCAGGCCACGCACGATGTCCCACATGGTGTGCCTGCTGCGCGGGTCCAGGCCCGTGGTGGGCTCGTCAAGGAAGATCACGCTCGGCGCCTGGACCAGGGTCATCGCGAGGTCGAGGCGGCGGCGCATGCCGCCGGAGTAGGTGGCGAGTGGCTTGCGCGCGGCCTCGACGAGGTCGAACTCCTCGAGCAGTTCGGCCACCCGCGACTTCGAGCGTTTCGCGCCGAGGTGACGCAGCCGGGCCATCAGCAGGAGGTTCTCCTCGCCGGTGAGCAGGCCGTCGACAGCGGAGAACTGGCCGGTGAGACCGATCGCCGCGCGTACACCGTCGGGGTCGCGCGAAACGTCGCATCCCGCGACGGTGAGGGTGCCGGCATCCGCCCGCACGAGCGTGGAGAGGATGTGCACGGTGGTGGTCTTGCCGGCGCCGTTCGGGCCGAGCAGCGCGGTCACGGTGCCCGCCTTCACGGTGAGGTCGACGTCGTCGAGAACGGTCTTGCTGCCGTAGGACTTACGCAATCCCTGCACGGCGATCGCGGTGGTGGTCATGATGTTCTACCCTTCGCTTCGGTGCGCGCACTCAGCGCGCGCGGTGGATGCCGATGTCGCCGAACGCGGTGCGCGCACGCACTGCCACGGTCTGCTCGGACGGGTCTGGGGCACTGTCGCCGTCGAGCTCGTTGCGCAGGCGGCCGTTCTTGGAGGCCAGATCGAGCCAGGCGGGAACGCCGGGACGCACACCGATGCTGACCTGGCCGAAGCCGCTCTCGACCTGCACCGACCCGCTCGAGATCTCTCCGAGCTGGATACTGCCATAGGCGGTTTTCGCCGACACGGCGGCGAGCGCCCGGGTGATCTCGAGGTCGCCGTAGGAGAGCTTCGCGTCGAGATCGCCGCCGGACTCCCCCACCGAGATGTTGCCGTGCGAGGCCTTGAGGATCGCGTTGCCGGTGACAGTGCCGATCCGGAGCTGACCGTGATCGGCGGTGATCTCGATGTCTCCCTCGGCGGCGCCGACGGTGGCGTTGCCGTTGCCGGCGCGCAGCCACAGGTCGCCGGTGGTATCGACCTCCGCCGCACCGTTCGAGCACTTGATCCGGGTGGCGCCGAGGCGTCCGGTTGCGCGCACATTGCCCGATGAAATCTCGGCCGTGAGCCGCGATCCCGTCGGCAGCTCGATGAGCACGTCCACCGACTCGCTGGGGCCGATGATGCTGAAGCGGGGCTTCGGGCCGGTGACGGTGAGGCGCTGGCCGTCGAAGACCACTCTGGTCTCCTCGGCACCGCGGCGGTCGACTGCCCTGGCCGGGCTGGTGGGTGACACCGTCACGACGGTGTCGGTTCGGTCGCTGGCGACGACGTCGATTGCGCCGACCGGCAGGTGGATGGCGAGGTCGATGGGGTTGGGGGTGTCGTAGGTGGGCATGCTGATGCGTCCCTCTCTGTGGGCTATGCAATTCAGGGCTGTGCAATTCGGGGCTGTGCAATGTGGTGCTGTGCAATGTGGGTACGACGGACCGACCCCGCGGGTGCGCGTGGTTGGAGTGTTCAGCGTGCTGGGCGGGTTAGCGCGCCCAGCCCGCGAAGTTGTCGCCGGTGCGCAGGGTGCGCTGCACGGAACGGCGTTGCTTGGGTTGCAGAGCGGCCGCCGTCGCACGCACCAGCCAGGTGTTCACCGACAGACCATCGGCCGCCGCCGCTTCGTCCACCCGCGCCTTGAGGGCGTCCGGCAGACGGAGGGTGGTGCGTGAGGTGCTCGCTTCGTCGAGGTCGACGGATGCTGCGGGCCGCTCGTCGCTCTCCGGCTCGGTGTTCGGCGCGGTGACGACGAACTCGATCTCACGACCGCGCAGCCGCAGGTCGACGGAGCCGGGGGCGAGGTCGCGGGTGATTTCGCCCACCGCGGCCGACAGCACGTCGAGGAGCACGAGCCGCGCCGCTGCATCCAGCCCGGCGGCGAGGCGCTCGGCGACGGCGCGAGTGTCCTCCGCACCGTTCTCCGCGGCATCCACCAGCTGACGCTGAAGGTCATTGACGTACGGTCCAAGTTCCATGCCACCATCATGACACCACGATGGTGTCACGTCAAGCATTGATGGTGTCAGAGTTGGCGTCAGACCCGGGCGGCCTTCTCTACGGCGGTGACGGCCGCCGCAACGCCGGCGTTCCACGGGGTGCCGTGTCCGGGCAGCACCCAGGTGGCCCCCGTGGGGAGAATGGCGCGAAGCGATGCGATCGCCTGCTCCGGCTCATCCGTGAACGGCGCCGGCTGAGGCCCCGTCTTGCCCGTGAGTACGTGACGGGTCGTGAGCCCATCGCCCACGAAAACGGCGTCGGCGATCGGCACATGGATCGCGATGCTGCCCTCGGAATGCCCGGGCAGGCCGATGATTCGGGGCGCACCGGGCAGGTTCAGCGTGTCTCCGTCGTTCGCGTCCACGGTCTCGGTCAGGTAGGTGGTGCGCATCCCGCCCTTGCGCAGGGAGTACGCCGCGAAACCCAGAGTGGCGCCCAGCTTCATCGGCTGGCGGCCGTTCGCCGGCTTGGGGCCGCCCTTCGCGCGAGCCGCGTCGCCCGGGTGAACGTAGACCGGCACGCCGTGATCGCGCCGGAGCCGTTCGGCAAAGCCGACGTGATCGCCGTCACCGTGCGTGAGAATGACGCCTTTGACGTCGCTGAGGGTGCGCCTCATACCGGTCAGCTCGGCGAGGAGGTCCCGCCACTGGCCGGCGAGTCCGGCATCGATCACGGTCACCCCCTCGGGAGTGTCGACGAGGTAGGCGGCCACGATGTCGTTGCCGATGCGGTGAAGGTGCGGTCCTAGTCTCATGATGGCTCG
The DNA here is from genome assembly GCF_004402435.1 of Cryobacterium sp. TMB1-7. Classification (NCBI taxonomy): domain Bacteria; kingdom Bacillati; phylum Actinomycetota; class Actinomycetes; order Micrococcales; family Microbacteriaceae; genus Cryobacterium; species Cryobacterium sp. TMB1-7. The sequence continues at coordinate 120,766 of NZ_SOFZ01000026.1, read as the reverse complement.
ACCGTACCGCTCGTGACGCCGATCGGCCAGGATGTCAGGCCGAACGACGGATGATGCGCGGCACCACAATCCAGAGCAGCGCGACAACGACGAGGATGAACACCGCGAAGGCCACACCCCACGCCCGGCCGAGCACCAGATCGAAGATGAGCAGCCCGATGCCGGCGACCGTGATGGCGACCCCGGCGAGCGTGGCCTGCACGAAATAGTCGGTGTACCGGATGATGCGGCTCTTCGCGTGCTTGCGGAACAGCACTCGATGCAGGCTCACCGGAGCCAGGCCCACCAGGGTCGTCAGAACCGAGGTTGCGACCAGGACCAGATAGATGTCGCGCTGAAACGCATCGAGGTCCTCGAACCGGGATTGGAAGACCGCGGCCAGGAGGAAGCCGGTGAGAATCTGGGTTCCAGTTTGGATGACCCTGAGCTCCTGGAGCAGCTCATTCCAGTTGCGGTCCAGACGCTCATTCGGGGTTTCGCCGCGACCGTCAGGGGCGCCGCCGGGTACGTCCGGAACCGGAGAGGAGTGCGACATGGGCTGAACCTTCCGTGAAGAGAACCGGCAGCATCGGCCGCCGCGGGTCGGGACTCACGAGAGTACCGCCGGGCATCCGGGATCGCAGCCGGTTCGGACTGGTCGAGCCGGGCCAGACAGGACTAACGTTGACCTTAGGTTCGGACTCGTTTCGATGACACGTGCCCTTTTGACACTATGGACACGGCTGGCGGTGCTGATGAGTGAAGTCTCGGGGACACCCCGAATGACGGGCGGGCAGCTGGCCTCCCCGTTCCTGGAACTCCTGCCGATCACGGGTGCGGCCATTTCGGTGATGGATCAGGACCGCCGCGCCTCGCTGATCCACGCCACCGACCCCACGGCCGCTCGGTTGGAGGAGATGCAATTCGATCTGGGTGAAGGTCCTCAGTTCGATGCGTTTCGGACCGCATCGCTCATATCGGTTCCCGACCTCGCGCTGACCGACCGGTGGCCGGCATTCCTGCGGAGCGCTGCCGAGCTGACCGTGGGCGCCGTCTTCACCTTTCCCCTCATGCTGGGAGCGGCCTGCACCGGCACTGTCACCTGTTACCGCACCACCCCCGGGGCCCTCGATGACCAGGCCGCCGCACTGGGCACCTCCCTGTGTCGCGCCATCGCCGGGCCCGCCTTCCGCCGTGCGATAGTCCTCGCCGAACACGAATCATCCGACGATGAGGCACCGATCGAATCCCGGCGGGAGATCCACCAGGCCACCGGGATGGTTCTCGGCCAGCTGGATATCAACGCAACGGATGCTTTCTCACGAATCCGGGCCTACGCTTTTTCTAGCGGATATACCGTCCAAGAGATTGCCCACGCCGTCGTCAGCCGGCGCCTCAATTTCGCAGAGCTCCCAGAGTAGGTATGACATGCACGCCATAGACCACGCGGCTGACAACACCCGTGAAGAAAGAATCAACGACGCGTTTGTGCGCGTGGCCGGCAGCCTGGTCGCCGACTACGACATCGTCGATCTGCTGTCCACTCTCGTCTACACCTGCACCCAGCTTCTCGACGTACAGGCAGGCGGCATCCTCCTGGCCGATGGCACGGGGATGCTCGAATTGGTGGCCTCGACCAGCGAAGAGGCTGAAATCGTCGAGGTCATGATCGTCGCCGCCGGCGCCGGCCCATGCATCGACTGCTACCAGACCGGGGCGGTGGTGAGCGTTCCCGACATCGAAACCGACCCCCGCGACTGGCCGCGGTTCCGCCGCACCGCCCTCGACCAGGGCTTTCGGGCCGCCCACGCCACCCCACTCCGGCTGCACGGCGAGGTCATCGGCGCGATGAACCTGCTCAGTACGGAGGCCGGCGCGCTCAGCGACCGAGACGCCCAGCTCGCCCAGGCCTTGGCGGATGTCGCGACAGTCGGCATCCTGCACGAGCGCAGTTTCCGGCAGCCCGAGGTTGTGGCCGCGCAGCTCCACCTCGCTCTGGACACCCGGATTCTGGTGGAGCAGGCAAAGGGGGTTCTCGCCGAGGTGCGCTCCTGCACCATGAGCGAGGCCTTCGACGCCCTCCGCGACTACGCCCGCACACACGCGGTCACCCTGCGCGCTGCGGCGGCCGGTGTGGTGAACCGCAGCATCTCCGCCGAGGCACTGGTGGCCCAGGCACGCTAGCGGCGCGGCCGGCCACTGCGCCGGTTCCTCAGGTGTGGCAAGATGCGGCCGTGACCACTCAACCCGAGCGCCGGATGCTCCTTGACACCGCCTCCCTGTATTTCCGCGCGTTCTACGGCGTGCCGGACTTGGTGCGCGCACCGACCGGTGAACCGGTGAACGCCGTGCGCGGGTTGCTCGACATGATCGCCCGACTCGCCACCGAGTTCCAGCCCACCGAGATCGTGGCCTGCTGGGACGACGACTGGCGGCCGCAGTGGCGGGTCGATCTCATCCCCACCTACAAGACCCATCGGGTCGCCGCCGAGTCTTCGGTGGCTGCCGACCCCGCAATCGAGGTTGTGCCCGACCTGCTCACCCCGCAGGTGCCGATCATCCGCGAGGTGCTCACCGCGCTCGGCATCCCGATCATCGGCGCCGCCCAGCACGAGGCAGACGATGTGATCGGCACCCTCGCCTCGCACTCGTCGATCCCGGTGGACATCATCACGGGCGACCGGGACCTCTTCCAGCTCGTCGACGACACCCGGGACGTTCGGGTGATCTACACCGGCCGCGGCATGGCCCGGCTGGAGCTTCTGACCGACGCGACGCTGACGGCCAAGACCGGCGTCACTCCGGCGCAGTACGCCGACTTCGCCGCCATGCGCGGCGACGCCTCCGACGGCCTGCCCGGCGTGGCCGGGGTGGGCGAGAAGACCGCGGCCACGCTGCTGGCCGAGTACGGCGACCTCGACGGGATCGTGGCGGCGGCGGCCGACCCCGATGTGAAGTTGGGCGCCTCCGTGCGCGCGAGGATCCTCGCCGCCGCGGACTACCTCACGGTGGCCCCGACCGTGGTGAACGTCGTGCGTGACCTGGACCTGCCGGACTTCGACGCCCGCATCCGCCCCAGCACACCCGAGCAGAATGCCGAGCTGGAGCAGTTGTCGGCCACGTGGGGGCTCAGTTCGTCGATGCAACGCGCCCGCGAGGCCCTGGCCGCATTGGTCTGAGCGCGTGGCCTGAGCGCGTTGGCCTGAGCCAGTTCGCCTGAGGCCGGTCTAGCTCGATCCGGCGATGCGCAGCACAACACTGCCCCGCTTGTGGCCGGCGTCGACGAAGCGGTGCGCGGCCACGATCTCGTCGAGGTCGTAACTGCGGTCGATGACCGGTCGCAGTTTGCCCTGCTCCGCGAGGCCCACGAGAAACCGAAGGTCCTCGGCCCGGTAGTCGACGCCGCTGGCGCTGACCAGCTTGCCGCTCCTGCGAGTGCGGGACCTCGCGCGCAGGAGACCGGTGAGGTCGGCCAACAGGGCTCCGCCGGGGGTGATCAGCCGCTGCACCCTGTCGAAAGACGCGTTACCGACGCAGTCCATGATCACGTCGTAGGTGTCGGATCCGGTCGTGAAGTCCGAGCTCTGGTAGTCGATCACCCTGTCGGCGCCCAGGTCGGTGACCAGGGCGGCGTTCCGCGCCGCGCAGACCGCGGTCACGTGCGCACCGAGGTTCTTGGCCAGTTGCACGGCCGCGGTGCCGACGGCTCCGGATGCCCCGTTGACCAGCACCCGCGCGCCCGGCTGGATGTCGGCGCGGTTCAGGAAGACCCTCGCGGTGATGCCGCCGAAGACGAGGGTGACGGATTCGTCGAAGCCCAGGCCGGCCGGCTTGGCGGTGATCGGTCCGTCCTGCCCGATCCGGGCATACTCGGCGTGGCCGCCGAACTTCGCGCCGAGCATGGCGATGACCTCGTCGCCGGGCGCGAATCTGGTGACCTTCTCCCCCACCGCTGCGACGACCCCGGCGGCGTCCATGCCGAGCACCCGTCGGCGGGGCCTGAAGAACCCCAGGCCGGCCCCGGCCAGGAGGCCGAGTCCCTTCGGCACGTCGTGGGAGCGGGCCCGGTGGTCGGCGGCGCTCACGGTGCTGGCGAGCACCCGGATGAGCACCTCCTCCGGCCCGGGCGCCGGAGTGGGAATCTCCTCAACCGAGACAACGTCGGCGGGGCCGAACCGCCCGTAGACCGCGGCCCTCACGAGGTCGCCCCAACCGGGTCGGCGCCGACTCGGCGCTGCGGCATCCGCTCGACGGCGGCGGTGTTGAAGCCCTTGAGGATCAGCCAGAGTGCGAGCGACACCTCCCAAGCGAACACGGGCAGCGCAACGAGCAGCCCGGTCGGGGAGAACTGGCCGTACAGGCCGAAGATCACCAGCACGGTCGAGATGGTGATGATGGCCCCGCCCACCAGGCCGAGTACCGCGATGGCGCGAGGCACGAGGCGGGAGGTGAACATCAGGGAGGCCAGCAGGATCGAGCCGACGCCGAGCGCGAAGCCCGGGCCGAACAGCAGGGTGCCGTCTTGCAGGGCCAGCAACGCGGCGGCGACGGCCTCAAGCGCGCTGTCATCAACACTGGGCGGCTGCTGCCGCAGCATCAGCACCGTGAGCAGGCTGAGGGTGCCCACCAGGATGATCGCGGCCTCGAGGATGCGCGCGGCAGCGTAGGCCAGCGCCAGCGTCGGACTCTGGCGGCGGAGCACCGGATAAAGGACCACCCCGGTGCCGACCACGGCGATCACCAGCACGACCTCGAACAGCACGCCGACGGCCACCATCGGGTCGCGGCCGGCACCGAGGACATAACCGGGCGTGTTGAGCACCGGGGCATAGAGCAGACGACCAACGATCGCGCCGACTTCGGTGAGGAGAAAGAGTACACCGGCGAGAATTGCGGTTCGGCGGATGGGAGACAAGAGAGCTCCTTCAAGGTTGAGGTGTACGGCGTACACTCGGATGCAGCGACTCTAAGGTGTACGCTGTACTCCTGTCAATGGGCAGGACTGATCTCGTTCACAGGGAGCTCACATGGCTCAAGTTCTGGTGGTCCCGCGGGTGCGCCTCAACCGTGATCGGGTGCTGCAGGCCGCCGTCGGGCTCGCCGATCAGGCCGGTATCGAGGCGCTGAGCATGCGCCGGCTGGCCGAGGAGCTCGGCGTTGTGCCGATGGCTCTGTACAAGCACGTGGCGAACAAGGACGAGCTGCTCGACGGCATGGTCGAGGTGATCGTCGCCGAGATCGACCCGCCGGCCCCGGACACCGAGTGGAAGGCCGCGGTGCGACTGCGGGTGCTCTCGGCCCGCCAGATGTTGCTACGGCATCCGTGGGCCCGGTCGGTGCTCGAGTCGCGCACCACGCACACCCCGGCGGTGCTGGACTACCTGGAGTCGACGATCGGGATGTTCCTGGCCGGCGGGTTCTCGGCGGACCTCACCCACCACGTGATGCACGCCCTGGGCAGCCGCATGTGGGGGTTCACCCAGGAGCTCTTCGACGCATCCGCCGACCCGGCCCGGCCACCCGTCGACCCCGCCGTGCAGGCTGCCCGAATGCAGGCGATGGCGGAGCGGTATCCCCACATCCTGCAGATCAGCACTGCGGCGGCCCACGACGATTCGGTCGTGGCGCACGGCTGTGACGACAGGTTCGAGTTCGAATTCGCCCTCGACCTGCTCCTGGACGGCTTCGAGCGCCTCCATGTCTCCGGCTGGTCATCCGGCCCGGTCACCCGCACCGCCTAGCGCGGAATCAGGCGAAACCGAAGACCAGCGGGAAGACCGCGACCACGACGAGCGCCCAGAGCCCGTATATCGGCAGGTACCTGGTCTGCCAGTGTTCGAGCGCCGCGAACGGGTGTCGCCCTCGCAGGAACCCGATGGCGAGCCAGGCCGCACGCACCAGGTGCACGAGGAGCAGCAGGTTGACGCCCAGCGCGGCGATCTTGTTGGGGCTGAAGCCGAACTCGGTGATGCGCGTGAGCATCGCGGTGAGCATCACGGCGTCGACAGCCAGGGCCACGATCACCAGCACCAGCTGGAGCACGTCGAAGACGCCGGGCCGGGCGAGGGAATCGCGGGCGGAGATCGAGTAGAGCAGCAGGCTGAGCACGAGCACCAGGATGGCGTTCATCAGGATGAGCAGGTAGCGGTCGACGGTGCCCAGCCCGCCGGCGGTGGCCAGCACCGCGAGCACGGCCAGGAGCATGATGATCGTCAGCGGGGTGAACACCCGGGTGAGCACCGGGGCGATGTTCTCGACCACGTTCTGCTTGGCCTCGACCAGCCAGGCGGCCACGACGAGGGCGCCGGGTATCGCGAGCGGCAGGATCCAGCCGGTCAGCACCGGACCGGGATCGACGCGCACGGCGGACAGCACCGCGACGGTGAGCCCGATGAGCACGGCTCCGCCGAGGGCGAGCAGCGTGTAGTAGATCGCGAGCTCGCCGGTGAACCGCACGAAGTCCATCCGTCGGGCGTCGGAGCGCCAACGGCCGCCGACGTAGGCGATCCCGACCAGCATCCAGAGCAGCACCGGGGCGTGCAGCGCGGCGAGCAACTCGGTGGAGCCGCCGGCGGCAAACGGGTAGACGTTGAGCAGCACCGCGAGGGCGGCGAACGAGACGATGAGGGTTGCCGCGACGGGCACGGTGAGCCGACGCTTCCAGCCGAAGTAGGCGGCGAGGAACGGGAACACCAGCAGGCCGAGGTTTCGGACCAGGCCCGTGCCGCCGTCGGACCAGGTGAGGCCGGCCTTGACGGCCAGGCCAGCGCCGAGGGCGAAACCGACCACCACGGCGAGTTCCCGCCAGGCCGGCGCGCGGCTGTCGCCGGCGGCGTCGGGCAGGAGCACGAGTTGTCTCCAGAGCCTGTCGGAGTGCTCCCTGGCGAATTCGCGGGACACGGCGTCGAGGTTGCCCAGCCGCTTGATCGCCACGAGGAAGGCCTCGTCGTGGTCGAGCCCGGTGGCCAGCAGGTCTTCGATCTGCTCGCGCAGGTGATCTTCCAGCTCCTCCACGTCGGCGGTGGCGATGGCCTGGCGTCGCTGCACGTAGCCGCGCCAGCTATCGATCTGGGCTTCCAGGTCGGCGTCGAGGTCCATCAGGCCCACCCCTCCGTCACGGCCGTCGGTCGGGGCCGGTCCTGCCAGACCTGGCGGAGGGCATCCGCCACGACGGTCCACTGCTCCTGCCGCTCGGCCAGCTGTTCCCGGCCGAGGTCGGTGATGGCGTAGTGCTTGCGCCGGCGGCCCACGTCGGAGGTGCCCCAGAGCGAGGTCACGTAGCCGAGCCGTTCGAGGCGGTGCAGCAACGGGTAGAGCATCCCGTCGGTCCACTGCATGCTGCCGCCGCTGAGATCGCTCACCCGCTTGAGGATGGCGTAACCGTAGAGGTCGCCGTCCATCAGAATCCCCAACACCAGCGGGGTGGCCGCGGCGGCGACCAGGTCTTTCTCGATGCGCATGGCGCCTCCTATACCTAGAGCTGCAATGCATGAACCCTAGCAGTTCTAGGTATAGGGATGGAAGCGACCACTGCCCGGCTGCGGCCGCGCACACCCGTTGGTGCGACGGTGAATTTCCCGATTCGTCACGCCTCGGCGCCAAGCCTGGAGATACGTCCAGCTTCCTTGAGTTTCTCCACTGCCTGAACAAGGCTGGTCAGATTCGCCCCACCCGGGCGGCACCGCAACCGCGGCCCGATCGTACAAAGAAGAGGACACCGTGAAAGCACTCACCTGGCAGAACACCAAAAAGGTAGAGGTCATCGAGGTCCCCGATCCGGTCATCGAAAAGCCCACGGATGTGGTCATCCGCATCACGTCAGCGGCCATCTGCGGTTCAGACCTGCACCTGTACAACGTGATGGGGCCGTTCCTGGCCAAGAACGACGTTCTCGGCCACGAGAACATGGGCATCGTGGAGCAGGTCGGCGCCGCGGTAACCACCCTCTCGGTGGGCGATCGGGTCGTCATCCCGTTCGTCATCGCCTGCGGTGACTGCTTCATGTGCAACCAGGGCCTCACCACCCAGTGCGAGACCACCCAGAACCGCGACTCCGGCACCGGCGCCAGCCTCTACGGCTTCAGCGAGCTCTACGGATCGGTTCCCGGCGGCCAGGCCGAGCGCCTGCGGGTTCCGTTCGCGGACTTCAACGCGGTCAAGGTCGGCGCGGACCTGCCCGACGAGCGCTACCTGTTCCTCAGCGACATCCTGCCCACCGCCTGGCAGGGCGTGCAGTACGCGGATGTGCCCGCCGGCGGCACCCTCGCCGTGATCGGCCTGGGCCCCGTGGGCCAGTTCGCCAGCCGCATCGGACGCCACCTGGGCTTCCGGGTGCTCGGTGTGGACCCGGTGCCGGAGCGCCGCGAGATGGCCGCCCGGCACGGTGTGGAGGTGTTCGACCTCGACGACGACATCGTCGCGATGCTGCGGGCGACGACCGACGGTCGCGGCCCGGACTCCGTCGTTGACGCCGTGGGAATGGAGGCGCACGGCAACCCCGCCGCCGCGTTCACCCAGTACGCCGCAGGGCTGCTGCCGGATGCGGTGGCCAAGAAGGTCTTCACCACGGTGGGTGTTGACCGCCTGGCCGCGCTGCACATGGCGCTGGACCTTGTACGTCGCGGCGGCACGGTCTCGGTGAGCGGCGTGTACTCCGGTGTGGCCGACCCGATGCCGCTGATGAACATGTTCGACAAGCAGATCCAGCTGCGGATGGGCCAGTGCAACGTGCAGCGCTGGGTCGGCGATCTGCTGCCCCTGGTGGAGGACCCCACCGACCCGCTCGGCGTGATGGACCTCGTCACCCACCGGGTGCCGCTGGATCGCGCCCCGGAGATGTACGAGACCTTCAGCGCCAAGGACGACGGCTGCATCAAGGTCGTCCTGACCCCCTGATTCCCTCTCGCGAACTGTGAGTCAAGCCCCAGAATCTCGCGATTTCTGGGGCTTTTCTCACAGCTCGCGGAACCTTCTGCAGTGTCAGTGGTAGGTGAGACGATCTCATCATGAGTAACCCCGACCAGGCAGTACCGCCCGCTCCGGATGATGACCACCACTCTCCGGAGTCCGCTCCACCTGGCTCCACCCCCTCCCCTGTCGACCCGACCGCTTTCGGGCCGCACGTCCCCAACCCGGCCCTGGACGAGTTGGTCTGCTCGGAGCTGGCCCGCCGCACTGAGCTGATCGCGGTCGAGGCCCGCGCCATTGCGCAGGCGCAGGCCCGGCAGGCCGAGTTCCTCGTCGCTCTGCAGGGCTGGAGTGAGGACCCGCTCGTCTCCTCGCGCCTGCACGGCAACCCGGAGAGCATCCGGCTGGCCGACGTGAACGCGGCCACCCTGACCGAGGACCAAGCCCGCGCGGCCGCCTACAACCGGTGGGAGGACCGGGACGTGGCCCGCCGCACGATTGTCAGTGAGACCGCCTGCCTGCTGCGCCTGTCCGAGCGCACCGTGGAGCACCTGATGGATCAGTCCCTCTGGCTCCTGGCCGCCCCGGCGACCTTCGAGGCCCTCTCGACCGGAGAGATCAGTTACCGGCACGCCACCGCGCTCGTCGACCAGATGCGCACCCTGCCGATGGAGGACCAGGCTGCGTTCGAAGAGAAGGTGCTACCCGAGGCCAAGCGCCTGCCGGTGGGCCGGTTCATCGACAAGGCCCGCCGGTTGCGGGAGCGGCTGCACCCGGAGTCGATCGTGACCCGCAGCACGAACGCCCTGACCGAACGGCACAGCCGCTGGGAGGCCGCCCCGGACGGGATGGGCTGGTTGCACTGGTACGGCACCGCCCACGACACCAAGGCCGCCTACGACCGGATCAACACGATCGCCGTGAAGCTCAAGCACCTCGGCGACCCGAGCCCGGCCGACCAAACGGATGACGCCAGCAGCAACGGTGCGGCCTTCGGCATCGCGCAGGACCCGGCCGACGACTCCCCGACCCGCACCCTCGACCAGCTCCGCGCCGACATCACCGCCGCCCTGCTGCTGGACGGAATCACGCCCGACGGGATGGGTGGTGGCATCCGCGGCACCGTCATGGTCACCGTGCCCGTGCTCACCCTGCTGAGCTTGGACGAGGAACCCGCCACCCTCGAAGGCTACGGGCCCATCTCCCCCGAGGCCGCGCGGGAGATCGCCGGGCACGCACCGAGCTTCACCCGGCTGCTGACCCACCCGGAGACCGCGGTGGTGCTCTCGCTCGGCAAAACCCAGCACAAGAACACCAAAGCCATGAAGAAATACCTGCGGGTGCGCGACGAAACCTGCCGGTTCCCGGGCTGCTCCCGACCCGCGGTGACCAGCGACGTCGACCACACCGACCCCTGGGCCGGCGGCGGCAACACCGACAGTGACAACCTCGCCCACCTCTGCGAACCCCACCACCGACTCAAACACCTCAGCCAGTGGCGGGTCACGCAGGAACCAGGTGGGATCCTGCACTGGACCTCACCGGGCAAACGCAGCTACCGCACCGACCCGGCCAATCCATTCGGACCACCCCGACCCCGACCACCGGTCGTGGGGCCGAAGACCCGGAGGCGGCCCGCCGACGAGACCTACCTGATGCCCCGGCAGCGGCCGACCCTGAAGCCGACCCCACCGGTGCCCGAGAACCCACCGTTCTAAGCGGTCACCGAGTGGCCCAAGGCTGGTATCCCTAGACTCGGATCCATGTCCTTGATCAACGCAGATTACGAGATCCGTCGGTTTGAGCCGGCAGCCCCAGGCGAGCCCGGATACCCCGAAGCGACAGCCTGGGACAGCGCAGTCTCGTTCGGGTTCCATGAGGAGCGCAGCAGCGACGAGCGGGTTCAGGAGTCCATCGCCAGGAGCCGTGTGGACGGCGCCGTCTACACGGGCGCCTACCAAACCGGCCAGCCGGCCCCGCATTCGCTGGGCAGCGACGTGCCGGTGGCCACGTTCGGCACCCAGCCGAGCACGCTCAACATCGGGTTCGGCAGGTTGCTGGATGCGCATCTGATCACCGGCGTGACAGTGCGCACCTCCCACCGTCGTCGCGGGCTGCTCCGCCGCATGATGACCGAAGACCTCACCCTGGCCAAGGGCAACGGCATCGCGATCGCCGCCCTCACCGCGTCTGAGGCGTCGATCTATGGCCGTTTCGGTTTCGGTGTGGCCACTTCGGAGCAGAGCATCACGGTGGATACCAGCGCCAAGTTCCGGCTCGACCACCTGCCAGTGGGCTCTGTGGAGGTCGCCGACCCCAAGGTCCTTCTCGAGCTGGCACCACAGGTCTTCGCCCGACTGCACGGCGAACAACCGGGGTCCATCGGCCGTCAGGAGTTCTACCGCCAGCTGGCCGCCGGGGCGTCGAGCCGCGAGGGCGGCCCCGATGCCAAGGTGAAGGCGGCCCTGCACTACGCGCCCGACAGTTCGGTCGACGGCTATGTCTCGTACAGATTCGGCGGCTGGGACAAGACGCCCGCGACGATGGAGATTGTGGACCTGGTGGCCGCCACCCCGGCGGCCTACCTGGAGCTCTGGCAGTATCTGGCGGCCATCGATCTGGTGGAGCGCGTCACCTGGAACGAGGCGCCGGCGGACAACCCGCTCACTTGGGCCTTGACTGATCCGCGATGTGTGTCCGCGACGAACCCGCGGGACCTGCTCTGGTTGCGCATCCTCGATGTGCGCCAGGCACTCGAAGCGCGCCAATTCGCCACCGACGGCGCCGTGGTGCTGAGAGTCACCGACGGGCTGAGTCTCACGGCGGGCACCTTCTCACTGAAGGTGCAGGGCGGCACGGCGCAGGTCACCGAATCAACCTCGGCGCCCGACCTGGACCTGGACATCGCCGCGCTCTCCTCGATCTACCTGGGCGCGGTGAACCCCGTGTCGCTGGCGGCGGCGAACAAGGTGCGCGAACACACGTCGGGTGCAGCGTTCCTGGCCGCCAGGCTCTTCGCCGTCGAGCGGCCCGCCCACTGCCTGACGCACTTCTAGCGGGTCAAGCCTGCCGGTCAAGCAGCACGTAGGTATAGGCCGCGATGGTCGCCGCATCCACGATGTCGCCCGCGCGGATCATGCGCCGGAAGTCGTCTTCGCTGAACCAGCGGTGCACCATGTCCTGCTCGGTGATCTCCCGCTCCGGCGGGCCGGGCGTCAGCTCGGTGGCCAGATACAGGTCGCAGCCCTGGCTGCTGTGCCCGTAGGCGCTGTAGAAGTGCGCCAGGTGTCGCACCTCGCCGGCGCGCATCCCGGTCTCCTCCTGCAGCTCGGCGCGAGCCAGGTCCTCCTGGCTGCCGTCGTTCTCACCCGGCCAGGAGCCTTGCGGGAACTCCCAGGCCCGCCGCCCGACGGTGTACCGGAACTGCTCGACCAGCCAGAACCCGCCGTCGACATACGGCACCACGATGGCAAAATCGGGCTTGTCGATGACGCCATAAATGCCCTGCGACCCGTCCGGGCGGCGCACGATGTCTTCGCGCACGGTCATCCAGGCGTTGCGGTACACCTCACGGGTTGAAACGGCTTCAGTCATGGGGCCATTCTCGCGGGTTCCCCGCACGACCCACAACGAGGCAGAGGAGGCGCCCCGACGTATCGGGGCACCTCCTCGACGATCTGGCCGCGGGGCGACCGGTGCGGCTCAGGCCCGCTGACGGCGGTGGATGAGCAGAGTGCCGGCTCCGGCAGCCAGGAGCGCGAGTGCGCCGCCGATCATGGGGGCCAGCGAGCTGACCCCGGTGTTGGCCAGGGCCGCGGTGGCGCTCTTGGCCGCCACCACGGTGAAGGCGATCTCGGCGGTCTCTCCGTTTGCGGCCGTCACGACGATGCGGTGCACGCCCGCTTCGGTGTTGGCCGGGATGGTGACAGTTCTGCTGAAGGCGCCCGCAGCATCCGCCGTGACAGCACCGAGTCGCACCGGTGCCGAGTGCAGCACGACGTTGAGCTCGGCGTTCGCGGCGAAGTCGCGACCGGAGACGCCAACGGTGCTGCCCGCGGCCACCCGCAGGTCGGCGTCTGCGAGAGCGACGGATGGCTTGCGTGTGGTGGTGCCGGTCGGAGTCGGGGTCGGTGTCGCCGTCGCCGTCGCCGTCGGAACCGGGGTGGCGGTGGGCGTCGGTGTTGGCGTGACGAGGCCGAAGACCTCGGTCGCGGTTCCGAGGTTGAGGAAGACCGTTTCGCCGGTGGCGTCCTTGAGGCCGTCGTTGTCGGTGACCGCGTATACGTTGCCGTCGGCGCCGATGGTGAGGCCCTCGAGCTTCTCCTGGGTCCAGCCGTTGGTGGCCGCAAGGTCAGGCAGCACGTCGTGGGCGAGCGTTTTGGGCAGAACAGGCAGCGTACCTGCGGCCGGGTCTGCCTCTGGAACGGTCACGGTGTAGATGCGCTTCACCGCGGCGGCAGGGCCGTTGAGCTTGTCTCGCTCGATGACGGCAAGGGTGCTCTCGTCGACCGCGACGATCTCGGACAGGCCCATCCAGTCGCCGCCGCCGGCGGCTGCCTCCAGCTGGTAGCCGAACCAGGTCCAGCTCTGCTCGGTTACGTCGTAACGACCGATCCGGGTGACGCCCTCGCCGTCCACGGTCGTGGTGGGCTCGGCCGGGTCTGCCCAGAGCGGACGCTGCACGGCAACGTAGAGCTGTTCGTTTCCGGCCGCGTCGGTGGTCGCGGTCACGCCCTCGAAGCCCCATTTGGAGATGTGGTCGGAGATCTCCGTGGGCAGCGACACCTTCTCCTGCACCCCACCCGCGGCATCCGTTCGGTACAGCGCATTGCCATCGCCGGTGGCACCCTCGGCGGCGAGCCAGAAACCACCCTGTTCACGCGCGTGCAGGCCCTCGATGTCGAGCACGGCCGGCTTGCCGTTCTCGGTGACCACCAGGCTGTCGTCGATGCGCGCGGGCGCGGCGGTCACGTCGACCGTGAAGATCGTGCTCGGCGAGACGGCGGAGTCACTCGCCGTGTAGATGTGGGCGGTGTCGCCGGGCTTGGCGCTGAGCGCGCCGAGCGCCTGCCAGCCGATCGGCAGGCCGTCGACGTCGTCGGAGACGATGCTCGGCTGGCCCGCCGAAGCGTTACCGAGCGTGCCATCCCCGAGCTGGTACAGGGCCACCGAGGCGCGCACGCCGACGCTGGCGTCGTCGGTCTCGCTCGAGGCGACGAGCAGGTTGCGGCTGGGCACGGCCAGCAGGCCCTCTGGCCCGTTGGTGGCGAACACCATCTGCTGATAGACCGGCTTCACAGGGTCGGAGAGGTCGTAGACAGCCACGAAGTTGCTGCGCTCGGAGGCGACGAAGCCGTACCTGGTGCCGTCGATGGTGGAGACCATCAGTCCCTCGGGCTCGCTGCCCTTCTTGTCGGCGCGGCTGTCGGCGTACACGCCATTGGCCACAGCGAGGTGCTCGAACGAGTTTCCGGCGTCCCAGGAAACGTCGCCCGTGCTGGCGTCGAAGATCGTCCAGCCGCGAGTGCCGCCCTTCCAATCACCCTCGTTGGCGGTGGCCAGGTGGGTGTCGTCGACCCAGGCGATCGAGTCGGGCTCGCGCGGGACATTCGTGATCTGACCGGTGAGGTTGATCACCTTGTCTTTTTTCGTGTCGATGCCGGTGACAGTGGCGGTGCCGGCGCTGAAGACCTTGGTGATCGCCCTGGTCGGCAGGTCGATGAGCGCGATGCCGTTGTTCTCCTGCAGGGTGACCGCCAGCTGGTTGGCGCTGTTGATGGTCACATATTCGGGCTCGGGGTCGGTGGGCGAGTCCAGGCCCGCGGCCACGAACGAGGGCAGGGCGGCGCCGTCGGCGGCAACCAACGGCACCGGGGTGGTCACCCAGCTGGTGGGGTCGGCGTTCAGGTCGATCACCTGAACGAACCCCGCGGGCAGCTGGGGCAGGTCGCCCTTCTTACCGGCTGTGGGAGTGAAATCCTCGTCGCGCTGGTTCTCGATCGCGATGGCCGCGTATTTTTTGTCGGCGCCGATGGCGATGGAGTCGGGCTGGCCGCCCAGGTCGATGCTGGTGACCAGGCTGCGGTCGCTGATGCGGATCACGTCGAGCCGGCCGGAGGGCGAGACGAAGTCTCCGCCGCTCTCGTCGACGACAACGAGCACGTAGTCGCCGTACACGGCAACGGAGGTGGGCTGGTCATCAGCGTGGCCGAGGTCGGCCAGGGAGATGCTGCCGGCGCCGACGGGGTTGTTCACGTCGGTGATGTCGAGGAAGCCGATGCGCTTGCCCGGGGCATCCGTGTAGATCACGGTCTTGCCGTCATCGGTGACGCCGGAGATCTCCGCGGCGGTGGTGTCGGCCGCGTCGGCTCCCGCGGGTGCGTTGAGGTAGACCGGGTAGGTGGCGGTGCGGTGAAACGCCGAGGAAGTCGGGGCCGGCGTCGCGGCGAGCGCCGGGGCGACGACCACGCAGCTGGCCATCAGTGTGGCCCCCACGATCAGGGTGGCGCGGCGGGCGGTTTTCGAGAGTGGCATGGCTTCCCCTGGATCACGAACGTGGTCTGTACGTCTTCACATGTACCCACCGAGCGTGACGGCGGCGGGCGACCTGGGGATGACCCGCGGGAGTCTCGCAGGCGACGGCACGGTGTACGTCAGGCAAACCGGTCGCGGCGCGGCGGTGCGGGTTCGAGCAAGCGGATGAGGACCCGGGCAGCCGCGCCCGGGTCCGCATTCAGCCCGAGGGGGGGCTACCAGGCGACGGGTCCCTGAACGTCAATGAACGTGCCGGTGGGGCCATCCGCATCGATCGTGGCCATGCGCACGGCCGATCGTGCGCCCTCGGCCGGGGTGAGTACGCCGCGGTGGTTGTTCAGGTCGGTCGCGACGAAGCCGGGGCAGACGGCGTTGACCAGGATGCGCTCGGCGACGAGGGCCCGGGCATACATCATGGTTACGGCGGTCAGTGCGGTCTTCGAGGGTACGTAGCCGAGGGCGATCGGGTCGGTGTTCGCGAAGTCGGAGATCGCCGCCAGTGAGCCCGCGCTGCTGGATACGTTTACGATTCGCGGGGCCGCCGACCGGCGCAACATCGGCAGGAACGCACTGGTGACGGTGATTACCCCGAACACGTTCGTCTCGAAGACGTAGCGCACGTGGTCGACATCGGCGGTTTGGGGCATCTGGCCAGCGAAATCAGTGCCGGGCCGGTGGCTGATGCCGGCGTTGTTGATCAGGGCGTCGAGGCGCCCGAACCTGGTCTGGATGGTCTCGGCTGCCGCCTGCACCGATGTCGGGTCGGTGACGTCGAGGCCAACCGCGGTGACATCGCCGCCGGTTGCACGCAGCTGGGCAGCGGTCGCTTCGCCTCGCTCGAGGCTCCGTGCGCCGATGACCACGGTGTGGCCGAGGTGGGCGAGCTGGGCGGCGATTTCGCGCCCGATTCCTTTGTTGCCGCCGGTGACGAGGGTGATCATGGGGTTGGTCATGGGGGTGGTCATAGGTACTCCTTCAGTGCCGAAACGATTTGTGCGGCACAGCTCAGCCTGACGACCGTGGTCGGGATTCGGAATAACGCAATGTCCGTTTTAATTGCCCTATAGTTCGGATATGGCGACCGACCGGCTCTCAGACATCCTCGATCTCATCGAGGTGAGAAGTGTGGTGTCGGGTGGCTCGGCCGTGCGCGGTCGCTGGCAGACCCGCAACAACATCGACGACGACCTCAAGTTCATCGCGGTGGTGCGGGGCCAGGCCCGGATGACGACCAACGGCCTGCTCGAGCCGCTCGAACTGAACGCGGGCGATGTCGTGATCCTGAACGGGCGATCGTGGCTGGCGCTCGAGGGCGGGGTCGGCGACGGCGAACCCATCCAGGTGCGACCGCCGTCGGCGGGCTCCGTGATCTCTGCCGAAGACGCGAATGCGGATGGTGCGGACGTGCTCATCGGTGGGCGGGTGGATCTGAACCCCACCGGCCGGGAGTTGCTCCTGCGCACGTTGCCGCCGGTTGTGCACATCGGTCTGGCGAGCCCGGTCGGCGCTGCGCTGCGCGGCCACATCCAACGATTGTTCGAAGAGATCGTGGCCGACCGCGTCGGGTCTGACTTCGCAATCCGCCAATACGGCCAACTGCTCGTGCTCGATGTCATCCGTGGATACCTGCACGACCCCGATATGCCGGCCGGCTGGTTGAAGGTGCTCACCGACGAACGTCTGCGGCCGGCTCTCGCGCTCATTCACGAGCAACCCGCCAAGGGCTGGAGCCTGGAGGACCTGGCCCGGGCCGCCTCCATGTCTCGCACCACTTTCGCAGGGCGGTTCCGCGACGCTGCGGGCACGCCACCCCTGTCGTACCTGATCAACTGGCGGATGCTGCTCGCTCAGCGTGAACTCCGCACCTCGGACACGCAGATTCGGGCGCTCGCTCTTCAGCTCGGCTATTCATCCGAAAGCGCGTTCAGCACCGCCTTCAAGCGTCGGGTCGGTGAATCCCCGTTGAGTTATCGTTCTCGCGCCCGCATCGAGCACGGCTCCGTGGCAACGTAGTGGGCGTCAGGTTCGGGTCTAGGCGCACTCGCCACCAGGTCCGGGCCGATCTCCTCCGAGGCCGCGCGGGAGGTCACGGCATCCGCCGGTTCAAGCCGGCAGCCCCCGGCGAGCTCGGTTATCCGGAAGCAGCAGCCTGGGACAGGCCAAACCGGCCAGCCGGCCACAGGGCAAGGGCATCACGATCGCCACCCTCAGAGTGTCGGAGGCGTCGATCTACGGTCGATTCGGTTCCAGCACTTAGGTATACGCAGAGGGTCACGGCTTCAGTCATGGCGCCGGCTCGCGCTTGGTGATCGAACGTCGCTCACATCCGCAGCACACGCGGAGGCGCCCCCGCAGCCAGTTGGGGAGCTGGCTGCGGGGGCGCTTCTGTGTCGTCAGATTAGGTGTGCTTGCGACGCACCATGAACATGGCGGCGGCACCGACAAGTATGGTCAACAGGCTGAAGAGTGCAGCCCCGCGCAGAAGGTCGGAGTCCACCCCGGTGTGCGCGAGTGCACCCACCGACTTCAGGGTCACTCTCACGTCGTCACGGTCGGTGATCTCCGGCCCCGTGGGAGGCGTCGCGGTGACGCTCGCCTTGTTGCTCACGAAGCCCGCCGACTTGTCCGCATCCGTAACGGCGTAGGTAGCGGTCGCCGTCACGGACGCACCCGGAGCAAGCTCACCCTGGGCGTTCGGCCACGCACCGTATGTGATCGCCGACAGGCCGCGCAGTTCATCAGCGATCGAGACGGATGTCAGCGACACGTTGCCCGTATTGGTCACGACGAAGGTGAAGGTGATCGTGTCACCGTGAACCACACCGGTCTTCACCAACGAGATCGCCGGGCCGTCGACGAGCGGCAGCTCGAACGTGTCCTTGTCGGAGACCACCGGCCCATGCGGCGGCGTTCCCGTCACAGTGGCCGTGTTGGACACGAGGCCAGCGTCAAGGTCTGCCTGCGTCAGGGTGTAGCTGGCCGTGGCCGTCACCGACTGCCCTGGTGCAAGCACACCGGCGCCAGCCGGCCAGGCGCCGTACGACACATCCGACAGCCCGTCGAGGGCGTCTTCGATGGATACCGAGCTCAGGGTGACGGTGCCCGAGTTCGTCGCGACAAACGTGTAGGCAATCGTGTTTCCACTCAGCACACCAGTCTTGACCAGTGACACCGACGGAGTCCCGCCGAGGGGCTGGTCGAACTCGTCCTCGTCGGTGACGATGCCGCCACCGGGCGGGGTTCCCGTGGTCGTCGCCGTGTTGTGCACGGTGCCGGCATCACGATCCGCCTGAGTCACCGCATACGTCGCCGTTGCGGTAACCGACTGGCCCGGGGCAAGTACGCCCGTCACGGCCGGCCACTCACCGTACTGAAGCTCCGACAGGCCCTTGAGCTCGTCAGCGATCGACACCGCCGTCAGCGTCACGTCGCCCGTGTTCGTCGCAGTGAACGAGTAGGCGATCGTGTTTCCATCCAGCACACCGGTCTTCACCAGATTCAGCGCAGGTGTGCCGTCCAGGGGCTGGTCGAAGTCGTCCTCATCAGAAACCGGCGGGCCGCTCGGCGGTGTTCCCGTCGTCGTCGCGGTGTTGGCCACGGTGCCCGCATCACGGTCAGCCTGGGTGATCGCATACGAAGCAGTTGCGGTCACCGACTGGCCCGGGGCAAGAACGCCCTTCGCGGCCGGCCACGTCCCATACGAGATCTCCGAGAGTCCCTCGAGCTCATCAGCAATTGTCACCGAGGACAGCGTCACGCTGCCGGTGTTCGTCGCAGTGAACGAGTAGGCGATCGTGTTTCCATCCAGCACACCGGTCTTCACCAGATTCAGCGCAGGTGTGCCGTCCAGAGGCTGGTCGAAATCGTCCTCATCAGAAACCGGCGGACCGCTCGGCGGTGTTCCCGTCGTCGTCGCGGTGTTGTCCACGGTGCCCGCATCACGGTCGGCTTGGGTCACCAGGTATGAAGCAGTTGCGGTCACCGACTGGCCCGGGGCAAGAACGCCCGTCGCGGCCGGCCACGTGCCATACGAGATCTCCGAGAGTCCATCGAGCTCATCCGCAATTGTCACCGCCGACAACGTCACATTGCCGGTATTCGTCGCAGTGAACGAGTAGGCGATCGTGTCGCCAGCGAGCACACCGGTCTTCACCAGATTCAGCGCAGGTGCACCAGCCAGAGGCTGGTCGAAGTCGTCCTCGTCAGAAACGGGCGGACCGCTCGGCGGCGTTCCCGTGGTGGTGGCGGTGTTGGCCACGGTGCCCGCATCACGGTCGGCCTGAGTGATCGCATACGAAGCAGTTGCGGTCACCGACTGGCCCGGGGCAAGAACACCCGTCGCGGCCGGCCACGCGCCGTAAGAAATCTCCGACACGCCCTCGAGCTCGTCGGCGATCGACACCGCAGTCAACGTCACGTTGCCGGTGTTCGTCGCAGTGAACGAGTAGGCGATCGTGTCGCCAGCCAGCACACCAGTCTTCTCCAGGGAGATTCCCGGAGTGAGTTCAGGCAAAGTGACGAGGGCCGGAGCCTCATCGGTCACGGCCGTTCCGGCCGGTGGGATGCCCGAGGTCGTCGCAGTATTCGACACTTCTCCGGCCGTGACATCGGCTTCTGTAAGGGTGTAACTCGCGGTCGCGGTCACCGATTGTGTCGGTTCAAGAACGCCCGGAGCGCCGGGCCAGATACCGAACTCGATGGAAGACAGGCCCGGCTTCGGGTCGGCGAGCGTGACGTCGGTGAGGGCAACGGTCCCCGTATTGGTGACGGTGAACTCATAGTCCACGACGTCGCCGGCCGTTCCGGTCGCGCCGTCCGCGAGGGTTCCGGTCTTCTCCAGATCGATCGACGCACAGTTCGTGTTCACGATGCCGATGAGAGTGCTCGCCAGCGCAGCGAATCCGGCAAGGTGGTAGTCGTCGCCCTCGGCCGGTCCGGAGATCTGAGTAATGTGCTCACGGAACATCGCCAGCTGACCGCCCGCGATGTTGTCGTTCACACCGATTGGAACGATCCGGGTGCCCTCGCCCTTGACCACGTTTGCGCTGCTGACAGCAGCGTCGATGGTCGCCTGATTGGTGCTGTTTCCCGGGCCCTGGACAGGGTCGGCATACTGGGTGGGATTGCCGTCGGTGAGGAAGAAGAGCGCGTCGTAGTTCTCGGTCGACCCGGCAATGGCTGCGAGACCGCGGTCCCAGTTCGTGCCGCCCTGGGCGGGAACCGGACGCTGCAGGCCGTTGACGTACGACACGATCGCGTCGACGCCGGCGGCGTCGGCCACCGACGTCAACGGCAGCGGCGCGTTGGCTCCACCGTTGGTGGCCGGCGCGTTCGACGCGAAGTTGCTGACCGCAAAGCGAACCGGGTAGCCCTCGAGCGCGTTCGCGAGCTCGGCGAGCTCTTCTCGTGCCTGCTGAAGCTGCGGGTCGGTTACCGAGTTGGACAGGTCCAGGCTGATGGCGAAATCCACTTCGCACTGTGCCGCCATGGCCGGGTTCGGGGCCGCAGGCACTGCGGACTGTACTGCGAATGCTGCCGAGGCACCGCTGATCGCCAGCACCGAGGCGAGGGTTGCCGCCACCGCCCCGCGCGCGACATGTCGCGTATTTCTGTGTCGTGCGGATGAATCAGGACGTAGTCGTCTCACGTGATCGGGTCTCCATGGTCGATCGGATGGCACAGCACATACGGAGAACGGCCATGCCCGGCAGCTGGGTTACTGCCGCCCAATGCTCGCCTCTCCCACGCCCGCACCAGCTCGGATTCTGCGAATTTCACCCGCCACTTCACCCTTTTCCCGGCAGGCGATCTGTGGCGCGCGTCGCGGCCGGACACCCTCCCCTTGGGGGACAGGAATCTGCAATCTGGCTGATGAGGCGGCAATTATCGCATCCCAGGCCAGAACAGGTGCCGACAGGCGGCAAAGCGGCCATTGCGAACCGGGCGGGGTGGCCTTCATCGACTCGTCGCCCCAGCGGCTGAGCTCGGAATCATGGCGCTGTCGATGCCCAAAACCGAGAGATTCGGCTTGGCTGCGCTTGCCTTCCTCGGCGCGGTTGACGGTTTGTGGTCAGGCGAGCAGGTGAGGTGCCGACGTAGCGACTCGAATGGCACCGTCTCGGTCGTTCACTTCGAGTTTTCGATAGATCGACTTCAATTGGGACTTGATCGTGTTGGGTGACAGGTGCTCCGCGGCAGCGATCGCCGCGACGCTTCGCCGTTGCACAAGGTGGCGGAACACGACTCGTTCGCGTTCGCTGAGTTGCACGGTCGGGGGTGCGGTTACCGCGCTTGTACGAGCGTGGAGTTCGCGGAGCATGCGCGGTTCGAGCGCCGCCCGGTGATTGGAAAGCAGTGTCGCTTGTTCGGAAGCGGTCAGGCGCAGCAGCACGATGCCGAGTTTCTCAGAGGCCACGAGGTCGATTGCCGCCGCGAAGTGCCCCCGTGCCTCCTCGATCTGGCCGAGCTCGAGCTTCGCCGCGGCGACGAGCACCAACAGTTCGACGGTGACGCGAGGACTGATCAGAGTCTGGGACAGTCCCGGAGTTGCGAGCACGAGAGCCCCCCGGGCGTCTCCCCGCCGGAGAGCAGCCCACGCACGAACGAGGCGCACCGGATCGACCGCGGCGGGAAGGGTGACACCGTCGAGTTGCGCGATCGTCTGAGTCGCCGAGCCGACATCGCCAAGCGCCAATTGCAACTCAGCGACCGCCATCGTGGACAGCCACCCGTTCAGGCCGCTCGAACGCAGGCGCTCTGGCTGAGTTGACAGTGTCGCGCCGACGCGGGCGAGCTGCTGCTGAGTTTGACCGGAGGCTCTGGCCAATGCGGATTCGACAAAGAGCCTGAACGCCCAAGACTCCCGGTCGATGTCGGCCGATGGCGCGGCATCCAGTGCCTCTTGCGCATCTTCGAAACGCAGATCATTTACGGCCAGAAGGGCGCGCGCGAGTGCCCCCGCCGTCAATACAGTGTCAACGGCCGACGCTTCCGCTGGACCATCTTGAGTCTCGCGCCCGGCTCCCGGCTGGCGACTCAACCACTGTTCAGCGACACCTCGGTTGCCGGAGAGCGCGTAGTTGAGCGCCAACGAACCCGCCGCCTCCGTGACGATCCGCTCGTTGTCGAAGGTCAACGCTTCATCGAAGGTGCGTTCGTAGGCACGGTTCGCATCGATCAGCTCGCCTCCCAGTTCGAGAGTGATCGCCCATTGCAGCCGAATGTCAGGGAGCACCGGTCGGATGGATGCGATCGCTTCGTCGGAGACGTCGGCGATCATCCCGTGCGCCTCGCGCACCAAAGCCACCGCTTCGGCCATGTTGCCCTGGAACCGTGCGGACACGCTCCGGCTCGTGAGGTCGACGAGGATGTCGAGCAGGCCACGGGGAACGGGTGCTACCCGATGCTGGAACCGAAGCGGGCGGCGATCGCCGCTCACCGGCAGGTAATTCACGTAGGTCTTCGCCGCAACGAGCCGCGGGTTATCGGCAAGAACCTCGGCCGGGAGCGCATTAATCACTTCCAAGAGGAGGGCCTGATTCGTCTGTGTGAGAGCTACCCAGTGCGTCTCGACTGAGTCGATTGCGGCGGACCACGCCTGCTCGCTCAGCGCAGCACGCAGCTCTTCTTCAAACGACGAATCCCCCATAGCGAATCATTGTACGAGGGTTTTTCCTTCGCCTGGGCCCCCAGAAGCCGGGGGCTGCGGCGTCGGTGCCGCGATCTACATCGGCCAAATGCTGGACGAAACAGCCTCAGTCATGCGGAGGAGGTTAGGCCTGCCGGTCGAGCAGTACGTAGGTGTAGGCGGCGAGTGTCGCCGCATCCACGATGTCGCCATCGCGGATCATGCGCCGAAAGTCGTCTTCGCTGAACCACTGGTGCACCATGTCCTGCTCGGTGAGCTCTCGCTCCGGCGGCCCTGGCGTCAGATCGGTAGCCAAATAGAGATCGCAGCCCTGGCTGTTGTGGCCGTACGCGGTGTAAAAGTACGCCAGGTGGCGAACGCCGCCGGCGTGCATCCCGGTCTCCTCCACAAGCTCAGCGCGGGCAAGGTCCTCCTGGCCGCCGCTTTTCTCGGCGCCCCAGGAACCCTGCGGAAACTCCCACGCCCGCCGACCGGCGGGGTAGCGGAACTGTTCAACCAGCCAAAAGCCGCCGTCGGCGTACGGCACGATGATCGCAGAGTCGGGCTGGTCCACCACGCCGTAGAGGCCCGTCGACCCGTCCTCCCGGCGCACCACGTCCTCACGCACGGTCATCCAGGCGTTGCGGTAGACCTCACGGGTCGAGACGGCTTCAATCATCGGCCCATTCTCGTTGATGCGCGACGGCTCGCCTCTCATCGACTCGGCATGCGTACCGCGGAAAAATATCCCTCCTATTGAATTCGCAATGCTCCCGGTAAGCACCCGCATCGCCGGCAACTTGTAGTCGAGTGCGGTCGATATGGTGAGGACATGGCAGACAAACATGTGTTCCTTTCATACCTGCGCGAAGACAAAGAACACGTTGATGCACTACAAGCGGCTCTCGAGTCCGCCGACTTCACAGTGTGGCGAGACACGAAGGATCTCTGGCCGGGAGATAACTGGGAAATTAAGATTCGGGAAGCTATAAACAACGGATCTCTCACGTTTCTTGCATGCTTCTCAACGGCGTTAGGTAAGCGAGAAGTTTCATATCAGTACGCCGAGCTCATGCTCGCCGCCGAGGAGTATCGATTGCGGCCCATGGACACGAGCTGGCTCATGACGGCACGTTTCGACGAGTGTGAAATTCCTCCGGTCGATCTCGGTGGCGGTCGACATCTGAACAAGACAATCCACCGGGTGGACCTATTTGGTGCTCAGTACGTCCCACAACTCACGAGACTAATTACGGCCATTCATCGGGTAAGTGATGCGTCGCCCGGCGTTCCCTCGCCCGCTGTGCTTGAGTCTGTGGCTGGTGCGCGCCGCGCCGAGGGAAACGACGTCGAAGGGCTGAGGGCCCTGATTCGGAACCCTTCGCTCACCATGGACTACGACGAACACATCAGCGTTCTCGGCAGAAACCTGGTTGGACAGATGCAGGATCGGGAGCGGTTTCCGATCGCCGACGCGGGAAACGTCGAGGACGGCAAGCCGCTGATACGCGCGTGGGTTGCAAGGATGACGGAATACGAGGTAGCAGTCGCCCCTGCCCTTGAACAGATCAAGTTACTTGCTATGTACGCCCAAAGATCTCACGCACAGGGATTGGCTCAATTGATGAAGGTAGTAGGACAAGAGGGGATACAAACCTCCGGAATAAACCTCTACCGTCATTCTCACCAGTACCCCGCCCTTATCCTCACCTACGCTGCCGGCCTTGGCGCCCTGGTTAAGAATGACTTCGACAACTTTCGAGCAGCGACGATAGACGCCGTCATCACTATTCAAGGGGTGCGACTTCCGTTCATCGCGCAGAGCGGAGGGTTCGCGGTCGTGGACGAAAACTGGATTGGGAGTCTCTTTGTCCGAGCCTCGGACGGCACCGAGGCATCTGATGACCTAATTGACGGGCTCAAGAGTCGAAGAATTGGCTCGCTCCACACGCCTATATCCGATCGGATCTACACGCTGCTAGCACCGGTATTCCAAAGCAGCTTCGTAAACGACGACGACTATGCTCAAGCGTTCGACCGCGTTGAAGTGCTCTTCGACGCGATCGCTGAAGACGCCCGACTGACAATCGATCGTTTCCACGGAGGCCAACGCGGGTACGGGCGGTACACCTGGCGTCATCAGTACGGAACCACTCCGCCCGAGCAAGTTCTGCTGGCAGAGCTAACAGGTGCCACCAAGGGGTGGACGCCCCTTCTCGCTGGCATGTTCGGAGGGGACCTCGAACGAGCGAAGGCCGCGCTCGAGACCGTGTGCGAGAACGCGAAATACTTACGCAGCAGAAGGTATTAGCTACCGCTGCCACAGAAACGGTCAGCTTGGTGCTCAGGTGGCAGCACCGCCACAGGCCGGTGGCACCACCAGGAAGGCTTTACCCCAAGGACTTGGCACCCGCAAGGCGGGTAGAAGGCGACGTCAGCGACTGTCTCCTTCGTTGAAATCCCTCGACTCCGGCACAGTTGCGGTAGAAACCGCGGGACGATTAAGCTTCACTCATGTCCGCTTGAACGCCGTCACCGTTCTCTGAGCCCGTGCCAACTTCCCACCGGTTTCAATCTACGCGGCCGGTGTGACTACCCGTTGTGCGCCGTCACCCGCCAGTTCCAAGCCAAGTGGGCGAGCGGGTCTCCCTACGTCGTAGACATCAACGTCCGAGACCTGCTCGCCACTTCGACTGCAGTTCTTGAGGTAGGACTTCCTTACGAAACGATCTCGCCGAAAATCGGGGACAGCAGCTTCCTGAGCTCTTCTTCAACTGCGTCTGCGGCCGCGCCGTGCCGTGCACGATACGCCGCCAGCGATGGCGTTTCCGAACAGAACGTCACCGCTCCTCGAACCTTGTCCCCCACGCCATGTTCTCCTCCGTAGTATGACTCCGGTCGCCTCGACGCAAGACGTGCACCTGCTGTGCTCGCAGGCCTTCAAGCACAGTGTCGAGGTGCTTGTCGATGCTGGAATCGCCACTTTGAAGTGCAAGAAGCTTTTCACCCCCGCGCGGCCACTCGAACAATCCGGTCATTCTTTCTTCTACAACGGCTGCAGTTTCCGCACTGGGGCAAGCGCTCCACGCGTTGAAAGCAACTTGCGCGTCCTGCCACAAACCGCGTACGTCGCCTCGGCTCACCACGTCGCGTAGTTTCCTTCCGGGGATGCTCGTAGGCACCAGACGCCGACTTACCTGTGCCATCAGCTCATCACGCTGGGACTTGAGGTTCGCGTCCTCAGACAGATTCTTGAATCCCTCTACAAGAGCATCAAGATCAGCGATGGCATGCACATCAATGTCGAAGTGACCAAAAAAATCTCGGTACCGGCCAATGCTGGTCTTTCCGCCCGTTCGAATAAAGACGATGTTTTGTTCTACGTTGTCCCAAGCGGAATCAAGGAGTTTAGCAAGATGCGGGAACACTACGACATCGCTATCACCCTCAACGAGGACAACAGTGCGTGCAAATAGAGCTGCCTCGTTGTTCTCATGACACACAAGTTGAAACGCGTCCCTGGCGGAAAGTTGGCCTCTGAAATCGACAGGGAATGGTCGCACACTTGCTGGACCGTCCGAGGTGCTTGGCGTCTTCTGCAGCTTTATGAACGTAGAAGTAGACTCGGCACTGAAAAACACGGGTGAGTGAGTGGTTACCATCACGGGGTGGTCCACAGCGAAGAGTGCAAGCGCGTCGAACAGCTGCCTTTGAGCACGCGGGTGAAGATAAAGTTCAGGCTCTTCGAAAAGCAACAAGTAGCATTGGCGGGGCCTGGCTGATTGCTTCCCCGACGTGAGGCCACCTTCGCGAAGCGAGGTATATGCCCGCAATATTGCGAAGGCAACAGTCCTTTTTAGTCCATCGCCCTTGCTTCCGATGGGCCCCAAATGACCATCATCAATCTGCAATTCAGCGCTGCCCAGAATAGTGCGTAGCTCGGGGGCGGGAACATCCATTCTCAGCTTGACTCCCGGAAAGCTCTCTTGGACAAACCGTTCGATGGTCGATTCGATTAACTTCACTTCTTCCAACCGGAGGTCACTGATTTCGCCATCCGGAGTGTGGAATCTACTTAGCTTGCGTTGGACCTCGGCAAACGCCTGTTCAATATCTCCGAACTGGTCAGCCACTTCGTCGAGCAGGATCTTGAGCAGCTTGCCGAAAGTGGCTGAATCCGATGTCTTCATCTCGCTCGCGGCGTCCTTGACTGCTTCAATGTAGATGACCTCCGGCAGGAAGGACCGCATGGCGGCCTCGATCCCAGTTGGTGGTGGCCCCTCGCGGAGTTCCATATCTTCCTCAGGCAGAGCACTTATGAGTCTTTCGCGTTCTTCCCGGATCGAACCCTGAGTCGGCTTCTCGGCGAGCAAAAAATCAAGTTCAGGGATGAGCGCAACGGCCGTCGCGCGCAGGTCGCTGCCCGACTTTCCCTTCATAGCGGCATTCAAATCGACCAGCGACCAGCCCATGGCCTTCGGCACTTGCTGCATAACGTGCATGATCGGTTTGGCCCCCAGTGCAGCTGTCCGGGCGAAGGTCAGCCGCCCGTCCTTCACTACGTTCGCGACACTCGCACGATTGCCTTCGTCGGATATCCGAGCGAGGTCATCGGCACCGATGTCCCGAAGGGTCACCTCGACGCGGATCGGCGTCTTGATGTCATTGAAGTCAGCGACATCAAGCTTGCTTGGCGGAGCTCCTTTGAGCGCAAAATGCAGAGCGTGGAGAACCGATGATTTCCCCGCATTATTTTCTCCGATTAGACAGCCAAAATCCGAAAGTGGCAGTCTTGTGTCTGAGTGTGCGCGAAAGTTTTGGATATGTAGTTGTTCGAATTTCAATTGCCTATCCCCCATTGATGGTCTCAATAATCATCTACGCATCGAGGACCATTGAGGCAGCCCCTCTTCGGGTAAAGCCAGCTCACAACCTGGTTTAGGCCGATATGACATGCAGGAATGCCACGAGGTTGCGACAAGGTCGACCGACGTGACTGCTAACGAACCACGAATGGAGCGATGGTGCGACGCATGAATACTTGACATCCACAAAAACGTTTATGTAAGCTCTCACCCACATCAACAAAAACGTTTTTGGGAATGGGTTCAACGATGAGCAAGCGTGTGGGTATTCGAGAGGTCGCAGCCGCGGCCGGCGTCTCCGTGACGACCGTGTCGCACTCGCTCAGCGGCGGCGGACAACTCAGCGACGCGACCCGGGAACGCGTGAAGTCGGTGGCCGAGGGCCTCAACTACGCACCCAACCGGCTCGCCAGCGGACTCCGCAGCAAGCGCTCGCAGATCATCGGCTTCGTCAACGACGAGATCTCCACCACGCCGTACGCCGGCAACGTTCTGCTCGGCGCTCAGGAGGCCGCCGCCGCCAACGACCAGGTGCTGATGGTCGTCAACTCCAACCGCAACTCCAAGGTCGAAGACCTCGGCATCGAAGCACTGCTGCAGCACCGCGTCGACGGCATCATCTACGCCCGCATGTACCACCAGGCAGTGGAGCTGCCGGCGGCACTGAGCGGGATTCCCACCGTGCTCCTCGACGCATCCAGCGACCGCACCGACCTGTCCTCGGTGGTGCCCGACGAGGAAGGCGCCGCCCGCACCGCCATGGAGCACCTCATCGAGGCCGGGCACCGTCGCATCGGCTACCTGGGCAACGTCGACGACATCCCCGCCACCCGCGGCCGCCTGGCCGGGTACCGGGCCGCCCTGACCGAACACGGCATCGCCTTCGACGAGTCCCTCGTCACCGTGAGCGAGTCGATGACCGCACCGGGCCGCGACGCCGCCAGCCGGATGCTCGCCCATCCCAACCGGCCCACCGCGTTGTTCTGCTTCAACGACCGCATCGCCATGGGCGCGTACCAGGCGGCGCAACTGGCCGGCCTGGCGATCCCAGACGACCTGAGCATCGTGAGCATCGACAACTTCGAGGTCCTGGCCGACGCGCTGCTGCCCGGACTGACCTCCATCGCGCTGCCGCACTACGAGATGGGCCGCTGGGCCATCGAGCGGCTCGCTGCCGAACTGGCCGGCGACGCCGAGTCGGCACCGCAGCAGATTCGCATGCACTGCCCACTGGTTCAGCGGCAGTCAGTCGGCCCGCCCCCGCGATAACGCGGCGACGAGCCGACCTCCTCTACTTCGCGACCGCTGGAACGGCCGCGACGATCGGCGCCTCCGCCGAAACACCCCCAACCCAACCGATAAGAAGGAATGAAGATGCGACACGCAAAGAAGCGCCTGATCGTAGCGAGTTTAGTCGCCACGAGTCTCGTTGCCACGATGGCCGGTTGCGCCAGCGGCGCCGCCGGCGGCGGCTCCGATGGCAACAACGGTGAACTGACCGTCTGGACCCACAACGGCGGCAACGTCGAAGAGCTCGCCGCGGTGCAGGCCATCGTCGACGGCTACAACGAGAGCCAGGACAAGACCACGGTGAAGCTGCAGGCGTTCCCGCAGGCCTCCTACAACGACTCGGTCATCGCGGCCGCGGCATCCGGCAAGCTGCCCTGCATCGTCGACATCGACGGCCCCAACGTGCCCAACTGGGCCTGGGCCAAGTACCTCACACCGCTGGACCTGAGCGTGGATCTGGACGAGAACCTGCCCAGCACCCTGGGCATCTGGAACGGCGAGACCTACTCGGTGGGCTACTACGACGTGGCGCTGGCGATGTTCGCCCGCAAGTCGGTGCTCGCCGAGAACGGCATCCGCCAGGCCACCATCGACCAGCCGTGGACCCAGGCCGAGTTCGGTGACGCTCTGGAGAAGCTCAAGGCCACCGGCACCTGGACCAACCCGCTCGACATCGGCACCGGCGATGTGGGCGAGTGGTACCCCTACGCGTTCTCCCCGCTGCTGCAGTCCTTCGGCGGCGACCTCATCGAACGTGACGAGTACCAGTCGGCCGAGGGCGTGCTCAACGGCCCCGAAGCCCTCGAGTGGGCCGAGTGGATCCAGTCCCTCGCCACCGACGGCTACATCGCTACCAAGAGCGGCGCCGACTCCGCCCTGGACTTCCAGAACAACGTCACCGCCATCCAGTACGGCGGCAGCTGGGCGGCCGCCAACAACGCCGCCGCTGTCGGCGACGACCTGGCCGTGATGCCCTCCGTCGACCTCGGCGAAGGCACCAAGATCGGCGGCGGCTCCTGGCAGTGGGGTGTGACCACCGGTTGCGCCGACACCGAGGCGGCCATGGACTACCTCTCCTACTCGCTCTCCCCCGAGAACATCGCCGCGGTCGCGGTGGCCACCGCCACCATCCCCGCCACGGATGCCGCCGCCGCCCTGGTGCCCGGCTTCGAAGAGGGCGGCAACCTCGCCATCTTCCGTGAGTTCTCCGCCCAGAGCGCGGTGCTCCGCCCCGAGACCCCGGCGTACCCGTTCATCGCGACGGAGTTCACCAAGGCCACCCAGGACATCATCAACGGCGGCGACCCGCAAGACACCCTCGACGCGGCGGTCACGGCCATCGACGCCAACATCAAGTCCAACGGCGGTTACACGCAGAAGTAGTCGACCGCGGGGGCGCGGCTGACGCTGCGCCCCCGCCCTCGCTCAGGGAGACTCTCATGACCAGCACGATCGAACGACCCCCGGCGGCCCCCGCCGCCGGCCGCCCGGCCCGGCCCAGCCGGCCCAAGCGGGACCGCACCAGCAAGACCGAAAACCTCGCCGGACTGGCCATGCTCACGCCTGCGGTGCTGCTGCTGGCCCTGTTCATCTTCGTCCCCGCGATCCTCGCTTTCGGGCTCGCCTTCACCAACGCCCGGCTCATCTCGCCCTACCCGGCCACCTTCGTAGGCCTCGACAACTTCGTCCGGCTGTTCGCGGATGCCGCGTTCTTCCGCGCGCTGATCAACGTCGGCTACTTCGCCCTGGTCGTCGTTCCGCTGCAGGCCGGCCTCGCCCTGGTGATGGCGATCCTGGTGAACAAGAAGGTGCGCGGCACCACGTTCTTCCGTACCGTGTACTTCCTGCCGGTGGTCACCTCCATGGTCGTCGTGTCACTGCTCTGGCTGTTCATGTACCGCCAGGACGGCCTGATCAACGTGATCATCGACCGGGTCACCTTCGGCCTGGTCACCGGGCCCGACTGGCTCAACGACACCACCACCTCGATGCCGGCAATCATCCTGATGTCGGTCTGGCAGGGCGTGGGCTTCCACATGATCATCTGGCTCTCCGGGCTGCAGACCATCCCCGCCGACCTCTACGAAGCGGCCGACCTCGACGGCGTCTCACCGTGGCAGCGGTTCAGGTACATCACCTGGCCGGGCCTGTCCGCCACCCGCAGCCTGATCCTGGTGACCATCACCATCCAGGCGCTTAGCCTGTTCACCCAGATCAGCGTGATGACCCAGGGCGGCCCGCTCAACTCCACCACCACGGTGGTCTACGAAGCCGTCGAATCCGGCTTCGCCCAGCAGGAGACCGGCTACGCCTCGGCGATCTCCCTCGTGTTCTTCGTCATCGTGCTGCTGATCTCCGTCGTGCAGCGCTTCCTCAGCAGAGAGAAGGCCTGATCATGGCGATTCCCCACATCTCTACAGCACCAGCGGCCATCGCAGACGTCGCGCCGGCATCCGCCCCGCACGTGGTGCTCGGCCAGAAGACGGCCCGCAAGAAGCGCGTGGTCGGCCTCGGCGGTTGGATCCTCCGGATCGGGCTGGCCGTCTTGTTCCTCTTCCCGATCCTGTTCATGTTCGTCTCGTCGCTGAAGCCCGACCAGCAGATCTTCGGCGACCTCTCGTCGATCGCCGCGTTCCTGCCCATCGGCAACATCTCGATGGACAATTACGCCGCCGTCTTCGACCGGGTGCCCGCCGCCCGGTTCCTGGTCAACTCGATCGGCATCTCGGCGATCACCGTGGTCGCCGGCATCCTGGTGAACAGCCTGGCCGCATTCGCGCTGAGCCGGATGCGGGTACGCGGCAAGACCGTCATCCTCACCCTGATCATCGCCACCCTGATCGTGCCGTTCGAGACCCTCGCGCTGCCGCTGGTGTGGTGGGTGAACCAGCTGCCCTCGTTCGAGCTGACCGAGCTGGGCTTCATGTTCAGCAAGGGCTGGATCGACACCTACCAGGTGCAGATCATCCCGTTCGTGGCCAACGCCTTCTCGATCTACTTGTTCCACCAGTACTTCGAATCGATCCCCAAGGAACTCGACGAGGCCGCCCGCATGGACGGCGCCGGTTGGTTCCGCATCTACCGGCAGGTGGTGATGCCGCTCTCCGGCCCCGCGATCGCCACCGTCGCCATCCTCACCTTCCTGCCCGCCTGGAACTCCTACCTCTGGCCGCTGATGGTGGTGCAAACCGAGGAGCTGCGCCCGGTGATGGTGGGCGTGCAGTACTTCTTCCAGCTCAACGTCTCCTGGGGCGAGGTGATGGCGTACTCCACGCTGATCACGCTTCCCGTGGTGGCCCTGTTCATCGCTTTCCAACGCTCATTCGTCAACAGCATCGCGTCCAGCGGTGTGAAAGGTTAGGCCGGTTTTCATGTCGCTCCAACTGCCCGATAAGTGGATCTGGGACTCCTGGTACGTTCAGGTCGACGGTGTCACGCACGCCTACTATCTGCACGCCAGCAAGGCCCTGGGAGACCCCGAACGCCGGCACCGGCACCCGATCGTGGGCCACGCCGTCAGCACCGACCTCACCAATTGGACCGTGGTGCAGGACGCCCTGATCATCTCGGATGCTCCCGCGTTCGACGACGCCACCACCTGGACCGGCTCCGTGGTGCAGGCCGACGACGGCCTCTGGTGGATGTTCTACACCGGCACCTCCCGCGCCGAGAACACCATGGTGCAGCGCGTCGGCGCCGCCACCTCCCCCGATCTGCTCACCTGGACCAAGGTGTCGACCGAGCCGCTCGTGGAGGCCGACCCGGCGTTCTACGAGACGCTCGACCTGTCGGTCTGGCACGACCAGGCCTGGCGCGACCCGTGGGTGTTCCGCTACCCCGGCGAGAGCACCTGGCAGATGCTGATCACCGCCCGTGCCGCATCCGGCGACCCGCGGGTGCGCGGCGTGCTCGGCCACGCCACCAGCTCCGACCTGCTCCATTGGACGGTGCAGCCGCCACTCAGCCAGCCCGGCCAGGGCTTCGGCCAGCTCGAGGTGTTCCAGTTCGAGATCGTCGACGGGGTGCCGATCCTGCTGTTCTGCTGCGGTGTCTCCGAGCTCTCCCCCGAGCGTCAAGCGGCCGGCGAGGTGGGCGGCGTCTACAGCGTGGCTGTGGATGCGCGGCTGGAGCAGGTGGACTTCACAGGCTCGGTGCTGTTCGACCGCACCGATCTCTACGCCGCCCGGCTGCTGCAGGATGCCGACGGGGGCTGGGTGCTGCTCGGCTTCATCAACATCGTCGACGGCGAGTTCGTCGGCACGCTCAGCGACCCGATCCCGGTCACGGCCGATCCGGTGCGGGGGCTTGTGCACCGGCCGGTTCTGGACTCGGCCGAGGCGCCGGCCTTCGCCGCCGCGGTGTTGTGAGCGGCGGTGCTGTGACCGGCACCGCGGTAACCGGCACCTACCGGGCCGAGCGCCGAGTGCTGGTGGTCGGCGAGGCACTGATCGACCTGGTGCAACGGGCAGACGGCTCCCGGGACGAGGCGCCCGGCGGCAGCCCCGCCAACGTGGCGCTGACGCTGGGGCGGCTGGGCCGGCATCCGCAGCTGCTCACCAGCCTGGGCGAGGACGACCGCGGCCACGCGGTGCGGACCTGGCTGGAGGACTCGGGGGTACAGGTGTCTGCGGGGAGCGCGACAGGGGCGCACACCTCCACCGCGACGGCACTGCTCGATGACGCGGGGGCGGCCACCTACGAGTTCGACCTGGCCTGGGCCGTGGATGTGGCGCTGGCGGGCCCGGCTGATGTGCTGCACATCGGGTCGATCGCCACGGTGCTCGAGCCGGGCGCATCCGACGTGGCGCGCCTGGTGGAGGCCCGCCGCGCGACGGCGACCATCACGTTCGATCCGAACATCCGTCCGGCGCTGATCGACGATGCCGCGGCCGCCCGGTCGCGGGTGGAGCAGCTTGTGGGCCTCGCCGACGTCGTGAAGGTCAGCGACGAAGACCTGCTCTGGCTGCACCCCGACCGCGAACTCGCCGACGTTGCCGCCTCCTGGCTCGCCGCCGGGCCCGCCGTGGTGGTGGTCACCCAGGGCGGGCAGGGCGCGTTCGCGCTCACCGCTCAGGGTCGGGTGTGGACGTCGGCGCCCCGGGTGACGGTGGTCGACACCGTCGGTGCTGGCGACACCTTCATGGGCGCTCTCATCGACGGACTGATCGACGCGGACCTGATCGGGGCCGACCGTCGCCAGGCGCTCCGCGACGTGCCGCCGGGGCTACTGGACGGCATTATGCGGCGAAGCGCCGCGGCGGCCGCCGTCACGGTGTCCCGCCCCGGGGCCGACCCGCCCACCCGCGCCGAGCTCGCCGCGGTGAAGTTCGCCGCGGGGTAGATCACGGCGGCGAAAGCCCGAGCAGCGCGCTCACTGCACCTCGTATGGCCCATTGCGCCCGCTACAGGGGGCGCGGTGGGCCATACCTGGTGCAACGACGAGGAAGGAACCCGGCGCGGTAGGTCGGAAGGCCCTACGCCGGCGGCAGCAGGGGTGCGGGTCGAGAGGATGATTCGGGAAGGCAGCTCTCGCAGGAGAGCGGCCACGCCACATGTTCGGTGTGGCGTTCTCTACGCAGTACGAGGAGTTCCCATGTCCGCACGATCCTGGCTCACCGCTTCAGCTCTCACGGTGGCCGCCGTCACCCTTATCGGCTGCGCACAGGCCGCTCCGGCCGAGACTGCGCCGACCGAGAGGCCAGTGGCCGAGCCGGCCCACTGGTCGTACGACGGAGACAGCGGCCCGGAGTCCTGGGCCGGCTTGGACGACGCTTTCCAGGCCTGCGAGGCCGGCACGGATCAGTCCCCGATCGACCTGCCGGCGGCCGTTCCGGCACCGAGCACCAGCATCGAGCTGAGCGCCGAAGAAGCGGAGGGGGACGTCTTCGACAGCGGCCATGCCGTGGAGATCGAGACCGACGGGCAGGGCGAGACGCTCACGTTCGCCGACGATGACTACAGCCTGCAGCAACTGCACGCGCATGTGCCGTCGGAGCACACCGTGGCGGGACAGCCCGCCGCGGCCGAGCTGCACCTGGTGCATGCGGATGCGGACGGAAACCTGCTGGTGCTCGGGGTCCTGGTGACCGAGGGGGCGGCATCCGACGCGTTGACGCCGTTCATCGAGGCGGCCAGCCACCTGGCCGACGACGAGGAGGTGACGCTGGATCTCTCCGCCGTGCTGCCGGCGTCGCTGGAGAACTACGAGTACTCGGGCAGCCTGACCACCCCGCCGTGCACCGAGGACGTGCAGTGGGTGGTGATGGGTACACCGATTTCGATGTCGGCGGAGCAGATCGGCACGCTCGCGGGCGCGCATGACCACAACGCCCGGCCGACCCAGCCGCTTGGGGACCGCACCGTGGTGGGCGGGGCCGGGAAGGTCGAGATCACGGGGTAGAGGCTGCGCGTTAGAGACTGTGGGTTCAAGGTGCGGGGCCGCAGGTCGCGGCACTGGCGGGTCGGGCACGACGTACGCTGGCCTGATGACGGATGTTGCACTGATCGGCCCGGTGGCCGCACCCGAGCTGCACGTCATGACCTTCAACATCCGCCGGCGGTTCGCCCATCTGTTGCCCGGCAATCCTGACCGCTGGGAGAGCCGCAAGCCGCTCGTGCGGCGCATCCTGGTCGCCGAGCAGCCCACGTTGCTCGGCGTGCAGGAGGCTCTGGCAGACCAGGTGGAATGGCTGGCCGGCGCCCTCGGGCCGCATTACCGCGGCGTCGGTCGGGGGCGCAACGCCGACGGAGGAGACGAACGCTGCACCATCTTCTACGACTCCCGCCGCCTCGAACTCACCGACTGGAGCCAGCGCGCGCTGTCCGACACGCCGGACGTGCCCGGCTCCCGGTCCTGGGGCAATCGGGTGCGCAGGGTGCTGGTGTCGGCCGAGTTCACCGATCTCGCTACCAATGGCCGGGTGCTCGCGTTCAACACCCACTTGGACCACCACTCCTGGCGCTCCCGGCTGCGCGCCGCAGACGCCCTGTTGGGGCTGGTGCGCGCGGCGCAGAGTGCGGAGCCGGCCGCCGCGATCGTGGTCACCGGCGACTTCAACGCCGACGCGGACTCGGCGCTGCACCGGCGGCTGACCCTCGATGGCACCCTGCGCGACGCCTGGCTCGCGGCGGCCGATCGGCTCACCCCGCAGTGGGGCACCTTCGGCCACTACAAACGACCGACACCCGGCGGCAAGCGCATCGACTTCATCCTGGCCGGGCCCGCTGTGACCGTGCTGCGCACCGGCATCAACGCGGTGCGGTTCAACGGCCTGGCGGCCTCCGACCACGAGCCTGTGCAGGCGGTGTTGCGCGCCGGCACCTCGCCGGCTCAGCCGTGAGGGCATCGCCCGGAGTCGGCAGCCTGCCCCATACTTGGATATGGGCACCCGCCCGCCACGATCCACGGAGATGAGACCGGTGTCAGACCCCAGCCTTCGCCTGCCGAACACGCAGTTCTGCGCGGTGCTCAACCTCGGCGTTCTGCCCCTGGTGGCGCCCCCTCTGCCGACGCGATTCGCCCTGCCGGTGCTGGATGCGCAGTGGCTCGAGGACGGGGCCGCGATCTACATCGGCTTCGAGGAGGGCGAGCTGCACTTTGACGTGTCGGAACGGGGCATTGCGCACCACTTCCACAACGTCGACGGCGTCGACAGCGACATCAGCCCGTGGCCGGCTGCCGATACCGCGCAGCTGCTGGCCTGGGCCGGCCCGTTCGTGCGTCACGTCAGCGAGCTGCTCGAGGAACTGACCATGGATGCCGCTGAAGCTGCCGAGTGGAGCGCGCTGGGCCTCACCGTCTACGCCACCAGCCCGCCGGAACCGACACAGCTGGAGGTCGTCGACCTCGAACTCGAGGGCGAACAGATGATGCTGCCCTGGCTGGGCGCCGGCCACGTGGGCCACGACCACATCGACGGGCCCAACCACCCGATCGCGCTGCTCTGGAACGCGCAGCACGAGGAGCCCGACCTGCCCCTGGCCACCGCCTGGACCGACCCGGCCAGCGGCCAGCCGGCCGTCTCGGCCCGCCCCCGGGTGGACTGGGACGCTGTGGGCCTGCCCGAAGCAGAGGTGCTCGAGTGGCTGGAAGGGCTCTACCTCAACCACCACCTGCTCGCCGACCCCGAAGAACTCATCCTGCGCGCCGGCCTGGAGCGGATCGCCGGGATTCGCTAGCCCGGAACCGGGCCATGACGTATCGACAAGGAGCACGCATGACCAGCACACCCGCATCCACCGGCCGTACCGCTGGCAGGATCGCGCTCGGCGCGATCCTGGTCCTGGCCGGCACCGGCCACCTCACCTTTGCGCGGGACGACTTTCGGGCACAGGTGCCGGAGTTCGTGCCGCTCCCCGAGGACACCACGGTGCTGCTCTCGGGAGTGGCCGAGATCTCGCTCGGCAGCGCGCTGCTGTTCGCCCCGGCCGGCCTGCGCGGCAAGGTCGGGCTGCTGGCCGCCGCCTTCTTCACCGCGATCTTCCCCGGCAACATCGCCCAGGCCGTGCATCACAAGGATGCCTTCGGGCTGGACACCGACGCCAAGCGGATCGGTCGCCTCTTCGGACAGCCGCTGCTGATCGCCTGGGCGCTCTGGTCGACGGCCGCGTTGGTGCGCCGCGCAAAGTAGTTGCGGCAGCGAGGCGGCTAGGGCGTGTCCGTGCCCTGGCGGGTGCGGCTCCAGGTGACCAGCGGATGCAGCAGCGAGATCAGCTGCCGGCCGGACGTCGTCAGGCTGTAGCTGATCGACACCGGCGTCGTGGGCTGCACGTCACGCTCGATCAGGCCCTCCTGTTCGAGCTCCTTGAGCCGGGCGGCGAGCACCCGGTCTGAGATGCCTTCGACGAGGGCACGGTACTCGGAGAAGCGGCGAGCGCCCCGGGCGCCGGCCATCAGTATCGCGGCGCTCCACTTGCGGCCCGCCAACTCCACCGAGATCTGGAACCGACGGCACTCTTCCTCGTCGAGGGCGAAGGTCGATTCGCTGACGTCTTGTTTCACTGGCTGCGCTTCCTTACTGACCGACTCACTAACTATTGATTAGCAGCTTACCTCCGGATGGCGAATGGTGACGGAGTTTGGCATCGTGGGATGTCGGCGCGAATTCGGGCGCCGCGAACACCCGCAGAAAGGCCCTCAATGGTTACCACGATCGGCATCCTCGGGGCGGGCCGCGTCGGCTCCGCCATCGCCCGCACCGCGCTCAAGGCCGGTTACGCGGTCACCATCGCCGGATCCGGGGCCGCGGCCGACATCCAGCTCATCGTTGACATCGTCATCCCCGGTGCCTCAGCGATGTCGGCGGCGGAGGTGGCCGCATCCGCCGACCTCGTGGTGCTCGCCGTGCCGATGCACAAGTTTCGCTCGGTCGACCCGGCCACCCTGGCCGGCGCCATCGTGATCGACACCATGAACTACTGGCAGCCCATCGACGGCGAACTCCCCGAGGTCGCCACCGACCCCCGCGGCAGCAGCGAGATCGTCGCCGACCACTTCGCCACGGCCCGGCTGGTGAAGACCCTCAACCACATCGGCTACCACGACCTGGAGACCGACGCCCGGCCCGCCGGGCATCCCGACCGGCACGCCCTGGCCATCGCGGGCGAGCCGCAGGCCGCATCCGTCGTGGCCGAGGTCATCGAGCGGTTCGGCTTCGACGCCGTCTACGCCGGCCCGCTCGCGGCCGGGGCGGCGTTCGAGCCGGGCTCGGCAGTGTTCGGCGGCCGGCACACCGCGGCCGAGCTGACGGCCGAGCTGCAGTTCGCCGCCGCAGCGGACGACGCCACCGCGGCCTAACTGTTTCCCGTGCGGACATCTGCATCCGGCACACCGGGCGCAGATGTCCGTTTCGGGCACAGTTCCGCAGGCTCCCGTTCCACCACCCCGCGCCCCACCAGCCACCCCGCCCCACCAGACATCGGACAGACCCATGCAAATCGGCGCATACAGCTTCGGCGACACCCCACTGAACCCCGACGGCAGCTTCCGCAACACCGCGGAGGGCATCCGCACCCTCTTCGACGCCATCGTCCTGGCCGACCGGGTGGGGCTGGACTACTTCGGCATCGGCGAACACCACACCGTGAGCATGCCCGCATCCTCCCCCGGTGCTCTCATCGCCGCCGCTGCCGCCGCGACCGACCAGATCATCCTTGGCAGCGCGGCGAGCATCATCAGCACGGATGACCCGGTGCGGGTGTTCCAGCAGCTCGCCACCGCCGACGCCGTCTCCGGCGGCGGCCGGGTGGAGATCACCGCGGGGCGAGGATCCTCCGTCGAGACCTTCCCGCTGTTCGGACACGACCTGGCCGACTACGACAGGCTCTACGCCGAGAAGCTCGACCTGCTGATGACCATCAACAACAGCCCCACCGAGACGGTGAGCTGGTCGGGCAGCGTACGCCCGGCGATCGACGCCCTGGCCGTGGTGCCCCGCCCGGTGAACGGCCGGCTGCCGATCTGGCTGGCCACCGGAGGCAACGCGGCGTCATCAGCCCGGGCCGGACGGCTGGGCCTGCCCGTCTCCTACGGCATCATCGGCGGCGAACCGCACCGGTTCGCACCGCTGACGGAGCTCTACCGCCGATCGGCCGCGCAGGCGGGGCACACCGAGAACGTGAAGGTTTCGGTGGCCACGTTCGGTCTGGTCGCCCCCTCGAAGGCGGAAGCCCTGGAGCGGTTCTACCCTGGTTGGCACAGCCTCAACGTGGAGATGGGCCGACTGCGCGGTTGGGGCGCCCCCGACCGCCGACAGTTCGACACCCAGGTCGCGGCGCCCGGCGCCTACTACGTGGGCGATCCCGATGACGTCGCCGAGCGCATCGTGCACCTGCACGGCTACCTGGGCCACATGCGGCACTTCCTGCAGGGCGACTTCGGCGGTCTGCCGCCGGAGCACCTACACGAGTCGCTCACCCTGCTGGCCACCGAGGTGAAGCCCCGCGTGGCCCGGCTGCTGGCCGCCAAATAGCAGCCAAATGGCCGCGAGATAACCACCGGACAGCCACCTCTTCTGGCGCACTTTCCCCACCGCGCGGGTACCGTGGGCCCCATGACGGATGCGGCGCTGATCGGTGCGGTGAGTGCGCCCGACCTGCACGTGATGACCTACAACATCCGTCGCCGGGTGCCCACCCTGCGGCGAGGCAGCGCCGACCGGTGGGACACCCGCAAGCTGTTGTTGAAGCGCCTGCTTGTCGCCGAGCAGCCGACACTGCTCGGCGCGCAGGAGGCGCTGGTGGACCAGGTGCATTTTGTGGCCACCGCCCTCGGCCCGCACTACCGCTGGGTGGGCCGCGGTCGGCACGCCACCGGGCGCGACGAGCACAACCCGATCTTCTACGACAGCCGGCGCCTGCAGCTCACCGCCTGGCAGCAACGGGCGCTGTCGGCCACGCCGCACGTGCACGGGTCGCGCTCCTGGGGCAATCTCACCAGCAGGGTGGTGGTGTCCGCCGATTTCACCGACCTCGCCACCGGCGCCCGACTGCTGGCCTTCAACACCCACTTCGACCATCTCTCCTGGCGGTCCCGGCTCACCTCGGCGGGGTTCATCATCACCCTGGTGAATTCCGCCCACGCCGCGGAACCCGACGCCGTAATCGTGGTCACCGGCGACCTCAACGCCACCGTGGATTCCGCCGTCTACCGCCGGCTGACCGGCGAGGGTGCGCTCCGGGATTCCTGGCTGGCGGCCGCCGAACGGTTGAGCCCGCAGTGGGGCACCTTCTCGGGCTATCGGCGCCTGCGCCGGGGCGGGGCGCGCATCGACTTCGTCCTGGTGGGGCCGGGCGTCGAGGTGGCGAGCACGGGCATCAACGCGGCACGGTTCGACGGTCGGTCCGGCTCCGACCACGAGCCCGTGCAGGCAGTTCTGCGCCCGGCAGGCTCTACTGCCGTCGGCCGATCCGGCTAGTGTGCTGGCCATGATCCACACATTGCTGCGGCGACCGTCCGGCCTCGCGGAGGCGACCGCCGACGCGCTGCGGGCGTTGGCACTGGTCGGCATCGTGGTCGCCGGCGTCGGCTGGGGCCCGCTGTCCGGGATCAGCCTGGCGCTCGTGGCCGGCGGGATGCTGCTCCCCCGGCTGCTGGGACTGCGACCGAGCGTCGACATCGCGTTCGGCGTGGTGGTGCTCGTGGCGGTCTGGAGCAGCGTGCTGGGGATCTACCTCACCACCCGTTGGTGGGACCTGCCAGTGCACTTCCTCACCAACGGACTCTGCGCCGCGCTGCTCTACATCGTGCTCGTGCAGTTCAGGGTGTTGGCCGACGCCGACACCCTGCCCCGGCCGATGCTCTCGGCAGCCGTGGTGACGACGACGCTGGGGCTGGCGCTGGGCGTGCTCTGGGAGGTCTTCGAGTGGTTCGGGCACACCTACCTCGATCCGGAGATCTTCGTCGGCTACAACGACTCGATAGGCGACCTGGTCTGGGGAGGCGCCGGCGCGCTGCTCGCGGGCTGCGGCATGAGCTACCTCACCGACTCGCCCACGAGCCTCGCGGAACCCACGGCCGACGCCGACCCGGCACCCTTGTAGGCCCGGCACCCGTTTATGTCGCGCTACCGCGCAACGGCATCCGCGAACCAGGTGGTGATGGTCGTCGGATGCGTGATGGCGGTGCCGACGACGACCGCGAACGCGCCGGCATCGATGCAGACATCGGCCGCCGGCGGCGACGAGTCCCGCCGTGATTTTGGTGCCGCCGAGGTCGACGCCGAGTGAGGAGGTCATCGCACCACAAGGCCCGTGCGGTCGACGATCGCCTGGATGCGTTCGACGGTCTGGCCGGCAAGGGCGGGCACCGGCGGCGACATCCGGTTGGTCGAGATGATGTCCAGGTGCGCCAGGGCGGTCTTGAACGAGACGAGGCCGGAGGCCTGGAAGACGATCTCGAACAGTTCGGACAGTTCGGCCTGGATGCGGCGCGCTGACGACTGGTCCACCGTCTTCGGCGTCGGGCCCGGACCGCC
This sequence comes from Cryobacterium sp. TMB1-7, assembly GCF_004402435.1. Lineage (NCBI taxonomy): Bacteria > Bacillati > Actinomycetota > Actinomycetes > Micrococcales > Microbacteriaceae > Cryobacterium > Cryobacterium sp. TMB1-7. The sequence goes on along the minus strand of NZ_SOFZ01000026.1, from coordinate 78,590 downwards.
ATTCGCTGGTTGAGCCTGTCGAAACCCGGTGACACGTCCGCGGGTCCAGGCGTCAGCCCAGCTCCACCGCGGTGATGCGGGCGCGGAAGAACTCACCCTCACCCTGCCGAGCGGTGCCCCACCACCACCCGGCGGTGAACGTAGCCGGCAGCGTCAGACCCGCGTACTCCTGCTCGCTGTGCACGGTGCAGCCGAAGGGATATCGTCCGAAAGGCTCCCCGCCCGGGTTCCCCCAGCGCCACAGGGACACGGACTGCACCTCACCGCGCGGCCCGATGCACAGTTCGGCGGATTCCGCTTCGCCGTCGACCTGCCACGTTCCGATGACGTGATCTGCCGAACGGCCGGCCGTCCAGACCGCCGTGCGGAAGCCGACGGGGGCGAGCACGATCTCGCTGGCCAGTCGCCCGGCGGCGCTGCGGGCCACGTCGGCGCCGACGGCGGTGACCACGGGAAAGAGCCCGAGCATCCGCCAGCGCATCTCCCCGGCGCCGGTGGTGAACCGGTCGAAGCCGCGCACGGGCAGCCCGGCCACCCAGGCCGTGGCCGCCCAGATGTAGCCGATGCCGGGAGCGAGGATCTGACGGGCGGAGAACCTCCGCCAGACGCCGAGCCTGATCTCGCCGCGCATGGTCAGCTGCACCGAGCTGGAGAGGGGCGTTCCCGTGGGGATGGCGTGAGTGAGCCAGCGCCGTGCGGGCTCGGGCAGCTGCGCCACGAGCTCAGGCGCGAAGGCCTCGGTCGGGGCGGAGCGGGCGGCCAGCTGGCGCCACGCCTCGCTCACCTGCCGGGCTTCGCTCGGCACGTGGTTGGCCGTCACGGCGTGGCCCCGGTGTTCGCGGTGCGGAACGGGTGCCGGGGCGCGCCGAGGGCCGGCGCCATCCCGTAGCGGGCAAGTACAAGCTGAACGGCTAGCCGTGGCGCATCGGGGTTCGCGGGTGCCCCGGTGATGAGCGCCCGCACGTACAGCGGGCCGGCCAGCGCGTCGAGCACGAACTCGACATCGGTGTCCGGCAGTAGTTCAGCGGTGGCTATGCCGCGCTGCACGGCATCCCGCCACAGCCGTCGGGTGGGCTCGATGATCAGGGTGCGATAGCTCGTTGCGAGCTGAGGGTCGGTCGCCATCTCGGCGACGAGTCCGGGCAGCACCCGACCGAGCGGCGTGTGTGTGAGCGTCACCGACAGCCGGGTGGCGTAATCGAGCAGCTGTTCGGCGACGCTGCCGACGCGCACGCCGGTCTCCCCCGGCATCTGCGTGGCCATCGCCTCGACGACGAGCTGGGACTTGTGCGGCCATCGTCGGTAAACGGTCGGCTTGCCCACCCCGGCCCGCCTGGCTACCCCGGCGATGGTGAAGCCGGCGTAGCCGACCTCACCGAGCAGATCGAGGGCCGCGGCGATGATGGCCGCGTCGACATCGGGATGCCGCGGACGCCCGCGCTCCCGCGCCGACCCTCGTTGCGGTCGTGCAGCCAGGTCGCCCGGTGCCATCGTCACTCCCCCAATATTGTTGCGCCCAATATCGTTACTGTTCGTAACGTTATGGCAAGTCTAGCGATTGAGGACCGAAAGCTGGCTTTCGGCTCGTCTATCTGATAAATATATCTAGAAGATATAAGGAGTTTATTGATGGCTACGACAGACCAGACCCGGATGGCCGTCCTCGGCGGCCTGAGCATCGCGCCGATGACCGGGTACGCCCTGCGTGAGCAGATCCGGGATGCCCTCGGGCATTTCTGGGCGGAGAGCTTCGGGCAGATCTACCCCGCGCTCAGCGCACTCGAGCGCGACGGGCTCATCGAGCGCCAGGCGGCCCTCCGCGCCGGCTCGTCCACGTTCGCCCTCACCCCGCTGGGCACTGAGCGCCTGCGCGAGTTGCTCGCCGAGGCCCCTCAGCCGGTGAAGCCGCGAAACGGTGTGCTGCTGCGGCTGTTCTTCGGGCGCCAACTCGGTCAGGAGGCCTGCCGGAAACTGGTGGCGGACACTCGGGCCACCGCCGACGCCGAACTCGCCGAGATGTGCCGCATCCGCGAGGAGTTGGAGGCCGACACCGGACCGGATGCGCCGTATATTCTCCTCACCGTGCTGGCCGGCGAGCATGCCGCGCGTGCCTCGCTCGCCTGGGCGGATGAGGCGCTGGGTGTTCTCGACGGCTTGGCGTCGGCGGCCCCGCCCGCTGCCAACTCCGCCGCCACCCCCGCCCGGGAGCACTCATGAGCGCCGGTTCGACCGTCTCGCGCCGTCTTTTCCCACGGCGGCGAACCGCGATTGCCGTCGCACTCGGGTTCCTCGTTGTCGTGATCTTCCAGATCAGCCTGCTGCTCGGTGCACCGTTCGGCGCGGCCGCGCTCGGTGGCGCGAATGCGGGCACCCTGCCGGCCGAGCTGCGGATGGTCAGCGCCGTGAGCGCGGTGATCTGGGTTGTCGCCGCGGTCATCGTGCTCGCTCGGGGTGGGGTCGGGATGCGCGTGCCACCCGCGCTGAGCCGTTGGGGCACCTGGGTGCTGGTGGGGTATCTCGCGCTGGGCGTGCTCATGAACCTGGCCTCATCCAGCCCCTGGGAACGGTTCGGCTGGGCCCCGTTCACGGCCGTGCTATTCGGTCTGACGCTGCTTCTGGCGCTCAGTGAGCGAGAAGGCCCACCGGCCGGGCCGACGGGGGTGCCCCGGTGAGCGGGGTGGTGACCGGCGCGGCCGTGCTGTTCTGTGTGCTCATGGCCGGTCTGATTGTCTTCCAGGCCGCACTCATCGCCGGGGCGCCACTGGGGCAGTTCGCCTGGGGCGGGCAGGACCGGGTGCTGCCCATCCGGAAGCGCCTGGGCAGTGCCACGTCGATCGGTCTCTACCTGATCTTCGGGGTGCTCGTTGTGCAGCGCGCCGGACTGGCCGACATCATCCCGTGGCCCGGGTTCGTCATCGTTGCGACCTGGGTCCTGGCCGGCTACTTCCTGCTCGGCATCGTGCTCAATGCCGCCTCACGGTCGCGGCCGGAGCGGTGGACCATGGCGCCCCTCTGCGCGGTGCTGGCCGGCCTCACGGTGCTCGTCGCGCTGGGCTGACCTGGCCCGCTCGGGCGGCCCGGCCCGGCCCGCGCTCGTCCCCGCGGCACGCGCTCGTCCCCGCGGCACGCGCTCGTCCCCGCGGCACGCGCTGTAGCGGGTGCCGCCGGGCATAAACCGTGCCGCCGGGCATGAACCCTGCCGCCGGGCATGGACCGTGCCGCCGGGCATGAATCGTGCCGCGAACAGCCGCGGCGGAGCGATCACTACGCCGTCGAGGTGGCCTGGGTGTCTCCAGCCACAGCCCGCGTGCGGCATCGCCGCGTACGGCATCGGTGCAGGCTCTGTCGGAGCAGGTACTCTCGGGTCCTGCCAGCGACCTCGGGCCACGGGCCACAACCTGCAGTACGGTGAACGCACATGCAATCGGGGACCGCGTTGGCGTGTTCTCCCGAACGACCACACTCGAGAGGTGAACGGATGGCCGGTTCCGCCGTAGTCATCCCGGTCGCGCCCCGTCTGCAGCGGGACCGGTTCCTGGTGCCGGATGTGGCACGCGGCGTGGCCATCATGGCCATGCTCATCGCCCATGCCGGCCCCATCATGGTCGACCAGCCCGAGGCAACGGCCTTCCTGCAGGGCCAGCTGAACGATGTGGCCTCCCCGCTGTTCGCCACGACCATGGGCGCTGCCGCGGCGATCGTGCTGGCCAAGGCGGGCACCGCATCCGCCCAACGAACGGTGATCCTGCAGAACGTCATCCGGGGCGCCATCCTGGTGCTGCTCGGGTTGTTGTTGTCCACCTGGGGCAGCTGGATCGCGATAGTGCTCTCTTTCCTGGGCATCGTGCTCGCAATCGGCACCCCGCTGGTGCTGCTGGGCACCCGGGCGCTGGTCGCCGTGTTGGCGGCGGTGCTGGTGCTCGGCGCCCCGCTCAATGAGCTGATGCTGGCCGCCACCGGTTCGCTGCTCACCGTGGGTGAGCGCACCCCGGCGAGCTTCCTCCTCGAGTGGCTCTTCCTCAGCCCGCACTACCGGGTGACCAATCTGCTGCCCTGGTTCCTGTTCGGAGCCCTGCTGTTCCGCATCCGTTTCGGTGGCCGCCGGGCGGGCTGGATTCTGATGGCGATCGCCGTGCCCGCCTGGTGGCTCGGGCCGCTCTGGCGCGGCGCGACCGGGGCGGAGTTCAGCCCGTCGGGCAGCTACCTCGACACCCTGCACGATGCCGGGCTGGTGCTCGGGGTGCTGGGCGTGATCATGCTGCTCGCGTCGCTGCGGGGGCGGCGAACCGCGGCCGTGGTGCGTGCGGTGTTCCTGCCGTTCGAGGCGATCGGCTCGATCTCGCTGTCGCTGTATGTGTTCCAGGTGGCCGTGGTGGGGTGGATGGCCGGCAACGGGATCAGCTACGGCAGCACCGACCCGGTCGCCTGGCTCGTGCTCGTGATCGGCGTGCCGATCGTGGGGATCCTTTGGTGGCGGTTTGTGGGCAAAGGCCCGATCGAGTGGCTGATCGGCGTGCTCTCGGGCCGGTACCGGCTCCGCCGCTCGAGCACCGTCGGTGCCGGCTCAGCGAGGTAGCGCTGCCGGTTCGCGCGCCACCCCGAGTTGCTTCACATTCCCCGTTCGGGACGCCCGACGAGGTGTTTTCGGCAACTGGCGAAGATTCCGCTCGGCGACTTCGGGCGAAGCGCCCCTTGGACGCTTGCCATGCGGCACTGTGCGACCACTCGGCGTCGACGCGGCACCGGGAGGCCGGACTAGGCTGCCGCCTGATGCAACGGCTCGAGCGCGGAGTCGAGGGCCGCTTCCAGCGGCCAGGCCGAGCGCATCGGCTGGCTGAGCACGAGGCCACCCTGGATCGCGGCGAGGATCACCACGGCGATGCGCTGGGGGTCGACCGCCTGGTCGATCAGCCCGCCGGCCTGCATTTTCGTCACGCCCGCTGCCAGGGTGTCCCGCCACTGGGCCATGCTGGCGCTGAAGAAGGCTTCGAGGTCGGGGTCGGTCATCGCGGCCTGCGTCGCCAACGACCCGATCGGGCACGCCCACCGGCCGAGGCCGAGGTAGTAATCCACCAGCGCGGCGCGCCACGCGTTCCAAGACTCCCAGGTGCTCAGGTCGTGGATGTAGGGCTCCTGCGCCGCGAGCAACTGCCGGCCTTCCCAGGTCGCGACCTCGCGCACCAGTTCGGTCTTGCCGCCGGGAAAGTAGTGGAAGAGCTGGCTCTTGCTGGTGAGGGTGGCGGCGCGAACGGTGTCCAGGGTGGTGCCGCCGATGCCCGCGGCGAGGATCTGCTCTCCGGTGGCCTCGATGATCCGCTGGCGGGTGGCCCGGCCCCGCGCGGTGATCTTCGTCTCCTCCATGCGTCGATCGTAACGTACTGGACCGCACGGTCCAGGGTGTGGTACGAATGGACCGTGAAGTCCAATAGTGAACTCCAGCCCCTGCCCCAGCCCCTGTCCCCCGATTCCCGATCGCCCTTCGGGGCCGAATCGACCGCACTCGACGTGGTGCGCGGCCTCGACCTGGGCGGACGCTCCGCCCTGGTGACCGGGGCCAGTTCCGGCATCGGGGTGGAGACAGCGCGGGCGTTGGCCGCTGCCGGCGCGAGCGTCACCCTCGCGGTGCGGGATCTGGCGGCCGGCGCCCGCACCGCGGAGGAGATCCGCTCGAGCACCGGCAACAGTGCCGTGCGGGTGGCCCACCTCGACCTGGCCGACCTGGGCACGGTGCGGGCGTTGGCGGCGGGGTGGTCGGGCCCGTTGCACATCCTGGTCAACAACGCCGGCATCATGCACACCCCGGAATTGCGGACGCTCTCCGGGTGGGAGATGCAGTTCGCGGTGAACCACCTGGGCCACTTCGCTCTCGCGACGGCGCTGCACCCGGCGCTGGCCGCCGCCGACGGGGCCCGGATCGTGGCGGTGAGCTCCAGCGGGCACGGCTCGAGCGGCATCCGGTTCGACGACCTGTTCTTTGAGCGGGATGCCTACGACTCATCGCTGGCGTACGGGCAGTCGAAGACCGCGAACGTGCTGTTCGCCCTCGAGGCCACCCGGCGGTGGGCGGATGACGGCATCGCCGCAGCCGCCCTGATGCCGGGCGGCATCTGGACGAACCTGCAGCGGCACTGGGACCCCGAGGTGCTGGCGGGGATGAAGAGCCGGTATCCGGGCAAGAGCCCTGCGCAGGGAGCCGCGACCTCGGTGTTCGTGGCCACCCGGGCGACGCTCGGCGCGGGAACGCCGGGCTACTACGAGGACTGCCACCCGGCGGCCGTGGTGCCCGCCATCGTCGACGGCATCCATGGGGTGCTCCCCCACGCGCTCGACCCGGACACCGCCCGCCGGCTGTGGGACGTGTCCGCCGGGCTGGTCGCGTCCGCCTGACCGCCCACAGGCGACGTATCCGGGGTCGCGACCAGTCCGTTGGTGGAGTTTGCCGAGACCTGGCGGCTAGGCGACCGACCAGCCGCCGTCGCTGGCCAGCACCTGGCCGTTCACGTTCACGCCATCGTCGCTGAGCAGGAAGGTGATCGACGCGGCGAGCGCATCCGCCTCGACGGCGTCGGTCAGCACCGCCATGCCGGCGCGCACCCGCTGGGCACCGAGCTCAGACGCGAACTTCGCCTCGATGTTGGTGATGACGGGGCCGGGGGCCACCGCGTTCACCCGGATGCCGCTGGGTCCGTACATGTACGCGCTGCTCTTGGTCAGCCCCACGACGGCGTGCTTGGACGCCGTGTAGGCCACGCCGGCCGCGGAGCCGCGGAGTGCCGCCTCTGAGGCCACGTTGACGATGGAGCCGTACTGGCGCTCGAGCATTCCGGGCACCACGGCGCGCATGAGCTTCATGCTGCCGTCCACGTTGATCGCGAACACCCGCTGCCAGACGGCGTCGGTCACCTCGTGCACCGGGGTCATGTCGTCCATGATGCCGGCGACGTTGGCGAGGGCGTCGATCTGGCCGCCGGCGGCTTCGACGATCGCGGCGATGGCGGTGTCGTCGGTGATGTTCGCCACCACCGGAACGATGTCGGCGCCGGCGAGCTCGGCCACGAAATCGTCGAGGCGTTCCTCCGAGATGTCGACGGCGATCACCCGGCCGCCCTCCCGGGCGACCCTGGCGGCGGTGGCCCGGCCGATGCCGGAACCGGCTCCGGTGACGATGACGGTCTTGCCGGTGAACCGGCCCGCGTCGATGCGTTCGACCCACTCGGGGCGTTCGACGGCGGCGGGGCCGGCGGCTGCCGGGGCGGCGGGCGGAGCATCCGTTGCCGCGGCGGAGGCCGGCATGTCACCGGCCGCGACCCGGCGCACCAGGTCGTCGATCAGCTCGGGCGGGAACTGACCCTTGCTGAGCTTGACCAGACGCTTGATCGCGAGCTTGCGCACCGGGCGCAGCGCGTCGGCGCTCTGGCCGCCCTGGGCGAGAAGGTCGCGCAGGATGGGTCCGCCGATCGGGTCGTCGAGCCAGGAGCCTACGGAGGAATCGGCGGTGAGGATGCTCTGGGTCATGCGAGTGGTTCCTTTTCTTTCGGGATGACCGTCTCCGCGGGGTTGACGGAGACGGAAGTTGCGGCCGCGTGCAGGGCGGCGAGGTAGCCGAACACCATCGCGGGGGCGATTGTGGAGCCGGGACCCGGGTAGGTGTGGCCCATCACGGAGGCCGTGGTGTTGCCGGCGGCGTAGAGTCCCGGGATCGGGGTGCCGGCCTCGGTGAGCACCTGGCCGTTCTCGTCGGTGAGCAGGCCGCCCTTGGTGCCGAGGTCACCCGGCACCACCTTGACCGCCGTGAACGGGCCTTTTTCGAGCGGGCCGAGGTTGGGGTTGGGTTTGACGCTCGGGTCGCCGTAGTAGTTGTCGTAGACGGTTCGGCCGCGGCCGAAGTCCAGGTCCACCCCGCTTCGGGCGAAGCCGTTGAACCTCTCGACGGTGGTCCGCAATGCTCCCGGGTCGATGTTCAGCCGGTCGGCGAGTTCCTCGAGGGTGTCCGCGGTGACGACGATGCCGTTGGCCCGCAGGGCCTTGCCGCCCATCAGCAGCGGCGAGAACAGGTACCGGCGGCGGTGCCGCACGTCCACGATCAACCAGGACGGGATCGTCGGCGTCTGCCGGTGGTGCTCGATCATGTCGTGGCCGAAGTCGATGTAGCTCTGGGACTCGTTGGTGTACCGGGAGCCGGCCTGGTCGACGATGATGCCGAACGGCATCGACCGCTCGGAGAGCATGAACTGGGCCGTGCCGTCGACCATCGGCACGGCGGAGCCCCACCAGGCGTCGTCCATCATTGCCAGCGCACCGCCGGCCTTGACTCCCACGTCGATGGCGGTGCCCTGGTCGCCGGCGGCCGCCGAGCTGTTGCCGGGCATGCCGTGGTACTTCTGGCGCCACTCCTGGTTCTGGGCGAAGCCGCCGGCGCCGAGAACCACGCCGGCCCGGACCCGGATGCGCACAGATCCGGCCCAGGTGGTGACGATCGCGCCGACCACGCGGCCGTCCTCGAGCACCAGCTCGGTGACCGGGGAGTCCAGGAGCACCTCGGTGCCCTGCCTGCGCACGATCTCCATCAGCGACATCACCAGGGCGCCGCCGAGCCCGTGCAGGCGCTTGCCGGTGACGATGCCGCCGAGAGTGCGGAAGACGAAGCGGGCGCCGCGCACGAAGCCGGTCGGCGTGGACCAGGCCCTGGACAGCAGCCAGACGTCGTCGGTCTTCAACGGTGCCGGGATGCCCTCGTCGGCGCGGGAGGACTTCACCCAGTCACCCAGGCGCTTGGCATCGAAGGGTTGCACCTCGATGCCACGGCCGACCCTGCCGCCGGGCCGGGTCGGGTAGTAGTCGGGGTAGTCCTTCGCCGCGCACCAGCGCACACCGAGGCCGGCGAGCAGGCCGAACACGCGCGGCACAGCATCCACGAAGGCCTCTCGACGCTCGATGGAACTGGCCGGGCCGGCGTCACCGATTGCCGCTGCCATGTAGGCGAGGGCGTCGGCGCGGGAGTCCTGGATGCCGAGCTTCTTCATCAACGGGTTGTTCGGCATCCACAGGCCGCCACCGCTGAGCATGGTCGTGCCGCCCCAGCGGCCGGTGCTCTCGACGATGAGGGCGGTGAGTCCAGCGTCGGCGGCGGTGATGGCGGCGGTCAATCCCGCGGCGCCCGATCCTGCTACAAGTACGTCAACTTCGCGATCCCAGTGGGCGGTCATGACTCCTCCTCGATCCGGACAACACTGTCCGGATGTAACCTACCTCGGTGGGCACAAATTCCAAAGCGAATCGGGGGCCGAGTGCCGGACCCGAAAACCGCCGGGCGCTCCTCGCCGCCGCGCGGGAGGTCTTTGCCGCCGACGGCTTCTCCGCGCCGCTGAGCGCAGTGGCCCGCCGGGCCGGCGTGGGCCAGGGCAGTCTCTACAGGCATTTCCCCGATCGCACCGCCCTGGCGATCGCCATCTTCGACGAGAACCTCGCGGCGCTCGAGACCTTCGTGGACCGGCCGGAGAGCACGCTCGACGACCTGCTGGACCGGGTGATCGAACAGACGCTGGCCTCGACGGCGCTCATCGACCTGGTGATGGCAAATGCCCACGATCCCCGCGCGGTGCATCTGGCCGACCGGCTCGACATCGTCGTGGCGCGTCTCCTCGTGCGCGAGCAGGCGGCCGGCCGGATCGGCGAACACGTCGGTACCGCCGATGTGATCCTCGCGGTGTCGATGCTGGCCGGGGTGCTGGCCCGCAGCGACGCCGCCGACCGCCCGGATGTGGCCCGGCGGGCTTGGGGTCTCTTCCACGCGGCGTTCGCCCCGCGCTGAGCGGCCAGACGGACGGCAACATGGTGGGGCGGGGCTGCTCGTCCGCGGGTGGGCAACCCGGTGCCGCGGCGGCATACTGACGGCAACATCCGTCTGTGACACCTGCGGAAGGTACCCCGTGAGCTTCTGGATCTGTGCCACCTGTGGCGTCGAGCACGCCGAGAACACCGGCGTCTGCGCCATCTGCGCCGATGAACGGCAGTGGGTGCCGGCCGACGGCCAGCGGTGGACCACGCTGGCCGACCTGTACGAGGCGGGCTACCGGGCCGAGCTCCTCGAGCTCGAACCCGACCTGTTCGGCATCGAGAGCACCCCGACCGTGGGCATCGGCCAGCAGACCAAGTTGCTCTGCACCCCCACGGGCAGCGTGCTCTGGGACCCGATCGGCTTCGTGGACGACGACATCGCCGGCCGGGTGCTCGAACGCGGGCCGGTGCGCGCGATCGTGGCCAGCCATCCGCACATGTTCGGCCTGCAGGTGGAGTGGAGTAGGGCGCTCGACGGTGTGCCCGTGCTGGTGGCCGAGGCCGACCTGGCCTGGGTGGCCCGACCCGACCCGGTGATCCGGGCATGGTCGGGCGAGGTGCGCCTGTTGCCCGGCGTCACGCTGATGCAGGTGGGCGGCCACTTCCCCGGCAGCGGGGTACTGCACTGGGCGGCCGGCGCGGCTGGGCGCGGCGTGCTGCTCAGCGGCGACACAGTGTTCGCCAACCCCGACCGCACCTCGGTGAGCTTCATGCGCAGCTACCCCAACCGGCTGCCGCTGTCAGGTCCGGTGGTGGAGCGGATCGCCCGAACCCTCGAGCGGTTGACCTTCGACCGGCTGTACGGCAACTTCGACACCGTGATCGCGGCGGATGCCCGCGCCATGGTGCGCCGATCGGCCGACCGGCACTGGGGCTGGGTGCGCGGCGACTTCGACGACCTCACCTGACGCGCGTGGGTCACTCGGCTCGCGGGGTCCGCTCTGGCGGTTCGGGGAGGATGCGCAGGCCGGCCGGGGTGTTCGCCACCTGCACGAGTTCATCGATCCAGGTGCGGTTGAGCGTGGGCTCCCGCTTGCCGGAGAACTCGAAATCGAGGGGTACCGCGGGGTTCAGCCAGATGGAGCTGTGGCCACTGCCCGAGTCCTTGGACCGTTCCCAGGAGAATGCGAAACTCTCGCCCCGGCGCAGCTTGGCCACGATCACGACCTTGAGGTGCGCGAGTGTGCGGTCGTCGATCTCTACCGAGATCGCCGGCGTCCCGTAGATGAACTTGCCCATCACATTCCTCGTTTTGCACATTCCTCGTTGTGACCGGAGGGCCCGCACGATGCGAGGACCGGCGCGGACTGGTGTCTCACGACGGAGTGTAGGCCGAGGTGGCTTCGCTGGCTATGACACTCGGCGCCCGCCGGTCGTCACCGGTCGAACAACCCGTCGCTGCCCTGGTCGATTTCCTCGACCGCCCTGTTGAAGTCCGCGGCGTGCTCCTCGGCCTCCGCCTCGGTCTCGGCCGATGGCTCCTTCACCGCGAGGATGTGGCTGGGCGGGAAGACCGGCAGGGGAAAGAGCGCGATCTCACCCGCGAGCGAGTCCTCCGCGACATCGGCCACGTTCAGTTCGGTGGCCGGGCCGAGCACGAGAGTGTGCGTGCGGGTACTGCCGTCGGGCTCGAGCACCTGGATCTCCACCGCAATGCTCTCCTCACCCTGGGAGTGCGCGGTGACGTAGTCGAGTAAGGCTTCCGCGACGTCGTCGCCGGTGAGGATGGTGCCACCGGCGTAGGTGATGAGCTTCATGCCACCGACGATAACCGCGCGGCGGCGTCTTGGGAATGACCTCGGCCGGGCAGCTGCTACCCGACGAGCGCCTGCACGGCGGCCGATCCTTCGGGCAGCACCAGGTCGATCCGCGCCGCGCCCAGGCGGACGGTGACGACGGATGCGTCCAGGTAGGTCGGGTGCGGCGCCAGCACGATCTCATCGATCGCGGCCAACGGGATGCTCGTGTGCGAGCGCGACAGATCGGGGGTGCTTCCGCGCACCAGCCAGCCCTTGCGGCCGACGATGTGCAGCTCACGGTCGGTGCGGCACAGCACCGCTCCGTGCAGGGTCATCGGGTAGAGGGTGTGCACGGCCCGATTGACCAGGCCGCCGCGGGGCGGCAAGACTATCCGGCCGTGGGCGGCGAGCAGGATCGCCCCGAGCTCGTGGCGCATCACGTCGAAGTATGAGGTGACCAGGCCCACATCTTCCTTGCCCAGGTCGAGCAGATCGAGGTCGGCGAGCGGGGCATCCGCTTCGGGGATCGTCACGGCGGGCGTGGGCCGCAGCGCCGCCAGCGTGAGTTCGCTCAGCACGTCGATGAGGCGGGTGATCACCTGTTGCGACGACCCGTTGTACGGCACGGTGAGGATCTCGCCCGTGCGGGCCAGGATGTCGAGGCGGCCGTCCACCATGTCGATGGTTTCGGTGACCGCAGCGACGTCGCCGTAGCCGAGGGTCCTCTCGGTGTAGCCGCGGGGGCTCCCGCTGGTGTCGGCGTTCGCACGGCTCAGCACGACGAGCGCCTCCGGGGCCGCGATGATCAGGTGGTCGTAGAGGTCCATCGTGGGCAGCGCATCCCGCCGGCTGATGTTGCGGGGCACCTTGAGCACAAGCCGGCTGGTGACAAAATCCACCGGGTAGTCCCGGTACAGGCCGGGGACCTCTGTGGCGTCGTGCACCCGGTCCACCCAGGGGCCGAAGGCATCGAATTCCGCCGATCGTGTCATATCCGTCGAACTCACTGGCCGCTTTCCGGGGCCTCCGCGCCGGTGCGTGCCCCCCGCGGCCACAGTGCCGCTGAGGATCAGGCTAGACCTTCCACGCCTCCGGCCGTGACCACGGAATTCCGGGCGGCCCCCGAACCGCGCGCAGACGAATCCGCTTTCGAGAGTGCTAGCACGCGGGAGGCGTGTGGCGGACTTCGCCGCGCCGGACCGTTTCAGAGAAGTGCACAGCTCTCTCCCCAGCTTTTCCACAGCCCAATCCACAGCCTCAGCGCGGTGATTCCGGGGTTTTCCACACCCTGTCCACAGGGTCATCCACAGGTCGGAATGGGGAAGTACTTTCGAACAATCTCGTACTCCCAGTATTCGGGTCCGGTGCCGAGCCCTAGGAGCGCGATGCGGCCGGAGCTACACTCACCGCATGGAAACGCAGCATTTCTCAATTGTGGTGAATGCACCGGCCGCCATCGTCTGGCAGACGATGTTCGACGATTCCACCTACCGGCAGTGGACGAGCGTGTTCAACCCGGACTCCTACTTCGAGGGTGACTGGTTGCCCGGCAGCGAGATCCGGTTTCTCGGCAGCAATCCCGGCGGTGAACTGAACGGCCTGAACGGCATGTACGGGGTGATCACCGAACATCGTCCGTACGAGTTCGTGCTGATCGAGTACCAGGGCCAGATCGTGAACGACGTCGATGACACCACCAGCCGGGAGGCCAGGCAACTGATCGGCGCGCGCGAGGCCTACTCTTTCAGCGAGGTCGACGGGGTGACGACGGTGACGATCGACGTGGACACCGCGGACACCTACGCCGAACTGTTCGGTGAGCTGTGGCCAAAGGGGCTGGCCAAGCTCAAGGGTCTGGCCGAGGCAGCCTGGGCGCAGCGGGCAGCTGAACCGGCTGCGCGGACGCGAGACCGGAGCTACACTCCCGCCATGGAAACCATGCATTTCTCAACCCAGATCAATGCCCCGGCCGAAATCGTCTGGGAGACGATGCTCGACGACGCCACCTACCGGCAGTGGACCAGCGTGTTCAACCCGGGGTCATATTTCCTCGGCAGCTGGTTGCCCGGCAGCGAGATCCGGTTTTTCGGCAGCGACGAGGGCGGGGACGAGGGCGGCATGGTCGGGGTGATCGTCGAGCACCGCCCGCACGAGTTCCTCTCCATCGAGTACCGCGGGCAGATCGTGAACGGCATCGAGGACACCACCAGTGACGCCGCCAAACGGTTGATCGGCACCCACGAGAACTACACCTTCACCGAGGCCGACGGGGTCACCACCCTGACGGTGGATGTGGACGTGGACGATGAATGGGCCGGTATGTTCGGCGAACAGTGGCCCCTGAGCCTCGAGAAGCTCACCCAGCTCGCCGAGGCCGAGGTGGCCACGCGCGGTCAGCATCCGGCCGACTAGTCGGACCTCGCCACCGTGCGGGACACCGGGTTCGCGCAGGCCTGGAAGATGCCGGCCAGTGCCGCCCACTGCAGCAGGATGACTGTCTTGCCGTCGACGATGCGGCCGTCGGCCACCATGGCCAGGGCGTCGTCAATGGGCACCTCGAGCACCTCGATGTCTTCGCCCTCCTCGGCGAGACCGCCCCCGGAGTCGACCCGGTCGGCCGGCCCGTACCAGGCCAGATAGAAATGCACCAGCTCGGTGACCGAGCCCGGGCTCATGTACAGGTCGAAGAGGTGCCGCACCGCGCCGACCCTCACGCCGAGCTCCTCGCCGGCCTCCCGGCGGATCGCCACCTCGGAGGCGTCGTCGTCGAGCAGCCCGGCCGCGGTTTCGATGAGCATGCCGTCGGCGTGGCCGTTGACGTAGGCGGCGTAGCGGAACTGCCGGGTGAGCAGCACGGTGCGCCGGTCCGGGTCACAGAGCAGGATGGTGGCGCCGTTGCCGCGGTCGTACGTTTCCCGCTGCTCGGTGACGACCTGGCCATTGCGCCGCCGGTAGCCGAAGGTGGTGCGCCGCAGCACATGCCATCCGTCGGAGGTCACCTCCACCCGCTCGACCGTGACGGCCGGGTTGCCGTGCAGGCCGGTGCCGGCCTGGTCCAGGCCGGTACGCCCCCGACCGTCCGGCAGGTCGACGCCGAGCCGCCCGAGTGCGACCGGGGTCACCGGTGCGTCGATGCTTCGGCGAGGCCCGGGATCTCAGTGATGCTGGTGTACACCGGGATGCCCCGGCGCCGGGCGATGGCGATGTCCTGGTCGGCGCCGCGGGAGTCGCCGGGCAGCCTCAGTACGCCGTCGCACCTCTCGAGCAGGCGCTCGGCCGTTGGATACATCACGTCGGCGGCCAGCGGATGGGCCACATCCGTCACCCCGGCGCTGGCGAGAACCGGCAGCGCCACCCACTCGCCGATCATCGGCAGGTGGCCCGCCTGGAAGATCGGCCAGGCCGCCTCCTCGAGGCGGGCGAGGTTCTGGCGAAGGAGCACGGGGTCGTCGCCGGTGCCCGAACGGTAGGGGCCGGCGATCAGGATCATCAGGGAGCTGGTCATGTCCGCTACAGTAATACAACGTGCAGAAACATGCACAACTCGGAAGGAACGCGAAATGCTCGCTGCGGAACGCCAGGCCCTCCTGCTCGACCGCCTCGCCAGGGACGGCAAGGTCGTGGCCAAGGAGATCGCCGCGGAATTGGGCCTCTCCGACGACAGCGTGCGCCGCGACCTGCGCGAACTCGCCGCCGCGGGCTTATGCCAGCGGGTCTACGGCGGTGCCCTGCCGGTGTCGCCCGCTCTGGCGCAGTATGCCGAGCGCAGGCTCGTGGAACCCGACAGCAAGGACCGGGTCGCCGCGCGTGCGGCCCGGCTGATCATGCCGGGCAGCACCGTGATCCTCGACGGCGGCACGACAACCCTCGCGGTGGTGCAGGCGCTGCCTTCGACCCTGACCTGCACGATCATCACCCATAGCCCCACCATCGCCGCCGCGCTGGTGCCGCACGACGGCGTCGAGGTCTTCCTGCTCGGCGGCCGGCTGTTCAAGCACTCCGCGGTGACCTGTGGCGCCGCCGCTGTCGAGGCCGCCCAGGCGATCACCGCCGACCTGTTCCTGCTCGGCGTCACCGGGGTGCATCCCACCGCCGGCCTGACCACCGGCGATGTGGAGGAGGCCGCGATGAAGCGGGCGCTGGCGGGCCGGGCGGCCGACACCTTCGTGCTGGCGAGTGCCGAGAAGGTCGGGGTGGCGTCGCCCTTCCGGGTGCTGCCGTTCGACGAGATCGCGGGCCTCGTCACCGACACCGCGGCCGACGATCCGACTCTGGCCGGCCTGCGCGACGCCGGCGTCAGCATCCTGGGCATCGGCGACTGACCGTCGACCTCCCCGCTGCTGCCGCCCGTCCGCCGACCTCCCGCCGACCTCGGTGGCAACTGTTGCCGAATCGGACATTTGCACCCGGCGTACCGGGTGCAAATGTCCGCAACGGGAACAGTTAAGGCTGGCTTGGAGCGGGGTCGGCAGGCACAGCAGCATCGGTGCCGGCAGCCTGGGCGGGCGCGGCATCGGCCGTGGGCACGCCGACGGTGAGCCGGCGGACGCTGCGGACGGAGAGCGCCGCGAGGCTCGCGACCACGATCACCGCGGCGCAGCCGAGCAGCACAGGCGTGGTGCCCCAGGCATGCGCGAGCGGTCCCACCAGGATCTCCCCCACCGGGATGGCGATGAACGAGCCGACCGCGTCGTAGGAGTACACCCGGGCGAGCTTGTCTTGCGGAATGTTCTGCTGCAGCGACTGGTCCCAGGCCACCCCGAACTGCTCGATGGCCATCCCGCCGATGAGGAAGGCGATGACGAGCAGCGGCACCAACGGCACCAGCGCGAGTCCCACGATGGGCAAGGCCGTCACCGCGACCAGACCCACCCCGATGCCCAGGGCGTGCCGGGGTCGCCAGCGCAGCGCGAGCATCCCGCCGAGAGCGAGGCCCACGGTTTCGGCGGCGATGATCAGGCCCCAGGCAGCGCGGCCGAAGCTCTCGTCGGCCACGAGCGGGCCGAGCACCGCGATCGCTCCCACAAACGCGGCGTTCACGAGGGCGAACTGGGCCACGACCACCCACACCCAGGTGCGGCTGGAGAACTCCTGCCAGCCCTCCCGCAGCTCCCGGAAGACGCTGGCCGGGGGCGCGGCGGCGCCGGTAGCGACGGTGCGCTGCGCGTTGGGCGTGCGAACGAACGCGAAGACGATGCCGGCCAGGGCGAAGGATGCGGCATTCAGCGCGAGTCCCCAGCCGGGCCCGACCGCCGCGATCAGGATCGCACCGAGGCTGGCACCGAGGATCGCGCCGCCGTTGAGGCTCAGCCGCAGCAGAGCGTTGGCCGGGCGCAACTCGGTGACCGGCACGGTCTGCGGCACGATCGCGGCCGAGGCCGGAAAGCTGACGGCGGCCACGGCCCCGTTGAGGATGCTGAGGACCACGAGCAACGGGATGGTGGCCGAGCCCGACAGGACGAGCACGGCCACCACGGCCTGGGTGGCCGCGGCCGCGAGGGAGGTGCCCACGAGCAGCAGGTGCTTGGGCAGCCGGTCGGCGATCACCCCGCCGAACAGCAGCACGGCCACGTTGGCTAGGGAGCGGCTGGCTACGACGATGCCGAGGTCCACCGCGGACCCGGTGAGGTCGAGCACCGCGAAGGCGAGGGCGATCGGGGCGGCGGCGTTGCCCAGGGTGGCGATGGTGCGGGCGGTGAGCAGCCAGCGGAACGGCGCGAAGGCGAACGGACCGGCACTGCGCGGGGCGCGGTCCTGCGCCGTGCGCCCCCGAGTAGCCATGCCGCAAGTCAACCACGCCGGCCCGGCCGGGCCCGTGCGCGTCATGTGTTGCTATTCGCTGAGGCCGAAGCGGGTGTGGATGGGGGCGGTCCAGCGCGGGGCCCACCAGAGGACTCGCTCGAGGGAGGTCATCACGGCGGGCACGAGCACGATCCGCACCAGCGTCGCATCCAGCAGCACCGCCACGGCCAGGGCCGTGCCGATCTGTTTCATCTGCATCAGCTCCCCGGTGGCGAAGCCCGCGAAGACCAGCACGATGATCAGCGCGGCCGAGGTGATGATACGGCCGGAGCTCTGCAGGCCGGTCTCGATGGACAAGCGGGTGCTCTCGCCGCGGTCGTGGTGCTCCTTGATCCGGGCGAGCAGGAACATCTCGTAGTCCATGGCGAGGCCGAACCCGAAGGTGAGCACCAGGGTGAGCACGAGGGCGTCGACGCCGGAGATGGTGACGGGGTCGAAGTTGAGCAGGCCGGACAGGTTGCCCTCCTGGAACCCCCAGACCAGGACGCCGGCGGCCGCGCCCAGCGAGATCGCGCTGATCACCAGGGCGGTGAGCGGGATGATCACCGATCCGGTCATCAGGAACAGCAGCACGAAGGTGGCGAGGGCGATGATCAGCACCGCCCAGGGCGCTCCCCCGGCCAGCGAGTCGAGGTAGTCGACGGCCTGCGCGTCGGCGCCGGCGACCCAGTTGTCGAAGGCCGGCCGGTCGGCGCGGATCAGGCGCACCACGTCGTCGCCCTGGTGGGTGTCGACCTCCACCCTGGACACCCAGTGGCCGTTCTGGTCGACCGGCGGCGCCACATAAGTCACCCCGGGCAGGGTGGCGACCTCGGTCGCCCAGGCGACCGCTGCGGCCTCGTCGGTGTTCGACACCAGCAGCACCCGCGGCGCGGTTGCCAGCGGGAACTCCTCGTTCAGGGTGGTGATGAAGTCGTATTGGGTGGACGAGGGCGGGATGGCGTCGTCGGCGCTGTTGGCGACCGTCATCGACAGCACGGGGCTGCTCAGCAGAAGGAGCACGGCGGTGCCGCCGAGCGCGACGAGCACCGGCGCCCGCTGCACGAGCCGGGCCAGCTTGGAGAAGACGCCTTCCTCCGGCGCGATGTCGCCGAAGCGGGTGAGCCACCGGCCGACTCCGGGGATGCGGGTGAGCACGCCGGGCTGCACCAGCCGTTCGCCGAGGTAGCCGAGCAGCGCCGGCACCATGACCAGCGCGGTGAGGATGGCGATGAGCACCACGCAGATGGCGCCAATGGCGATGGCCCGGATGATCGACGGTTCGAACACGAGCAGCCCCGCGGTGGCGATCGCGAAGGTCAGCCCGGAGTACAACACGGTGCGTCCGGCCGTGTTGACCGTGGCGCCAACGGCCTGGAGCATCAGTTCGTGACGACTGTGACGGTGGTGCGGGAGGGTGGCCAGCTCCCCGGTTTTCAGCGGCGGCAGGTCCGCGAACGGCTCGCCGTGCGGGCCCGGCGGAGCGCCGGGGCCGCCGCCGCCCACCCGGGCCCGGAACTCCTCCCGGAACCGGCTGACCATCAGCAGGCCGTAGTCGATGGACAGGCCGAGCCCGATCACGGTGATCACGTTCATCACCGTGATGCCGATGTCCGACACGTAGGTGAAGGCGTAGAGCATCCCGAGCGCCCCGATGATCGACGCGATCGCACCGACCAGCGGGATGCCGGCGGCGAGGATACCGCCGAAGATGATCAGCATCACCAGCAGCGCGAACGGCAGCGCGATCAGTTCGCCCTTCTGCAGGTCTGACTCGGCGACGGCGACGAGGGACTCCACGATCAGGGGCGCTCCGCCGACCTCCACCTGGGTGTTGGGGTCCAGTTGGCCGATCTCGTCGGCGGCCACCTGGAGGCGGCGCTGAACGTAGGTGAGCAGCGGGTCGCTGACGGTTCCGTCTGTGGTGTCCATGGCCACGGTCAGGAGCATCCCCGCGCCGTCGGCGGAGAGCAGTGGCGCGGCCGCCGGGTTGGGGCTTCCGTCGGGCAGCGGTGGGATGACGAGCGGATTGACCACCTGGGCCACCCCGTCGACCTGTTCGAGCCGCAGGGCGGCGGAGTCGAGGATCGCGGCGAGGTCGGGTGAGGCCAGGTCGGTGGGGTGCACAAGCAAGGAGAGTGATTCGGTCTGCTGGTCGGCCGGGCCCTCGATCAGGTCGGTGGCGGTTTGGGCCTCACCGTCCACCGACGGGCCTGCGCTGGACAGCCGTTGGAAGAGACTCTCCCCGGTGACCCCGAGCAGGGCCGTGGCCAGACAGGCGGCGAGCGCCACCGCCCAGCACAGCAGGGCGATGAGACGGTGGCGGGCGACGCTCACGCCCAGTTTTCGCAACATGGCGGGTCATTCCTCAGCTAGTGGATGCGCACCCGCTCTGCCCGGATGCGCCGGGCCGCCGGCCCTACCGCGGCCAAGCTACTCCCGTCGGGGCGCCCGTGGCGGGTCTGGGCGGGCAACTCACCCGGTTTCGACAGGCTCATCCAGCGGGTGCAGGTTCAACCAGCGGGTGCAAGCTCAACCAGAGGTGCGGGTGCTGGCGCAACCGGCGGTTCGGGTGCAACCGGGCGCAACCGGGCGGACGGGGCTACCCTGGCGCACATGACCGCACTGGCGAAGACCATCCCGCTCGAACAGTACTTCGCGGGCCGCGATCCGCTCGCGCGGACGCTCTTCGATGCGGTCTCTGCGGCCGTCCTGTCGATCGGTGACGCCGAGGTCCGCGTGACGACGAGCCAGATCGCATTCCGCCGGCAACGCTCCTTCGCGTGGACCTGGCTACCTGGCCAGTACCTCTCCGGCAGCGTGGCCCCGCTCGTGCTCACCGTCGACCTGGACCGGTTCGACACCTCGTCGCGGTGGAAGGAGGTGGTCGAGCCCACGCTCAACCACTTCATGCACCATCTCGAGCTGCACTCCGCGGACGATCTCGAACCCGGCGTGCTCACCTGCCTGCGCGAGGCCTGGGCTCAGGCCGGCTGAGCGCCGCCGCGTCAACTCCTCTCGCCATGCTCCCCCGTGGCTGCGTGGCTGACGACGACACCCGCCGCTAACCGAATTACCCGGTCGGCTCGGCGAATCACCGCAGGGTCATGGGTGGCGCAGACGACGGCGACGCCCCGGTCGGCCTCGGCGCGGATGGCCAGGTCGATGAGCAGCAGCGCGTCACCGTCGAGCCCGGCGGCAGGTTCGTCGAGCAACAGCACATCCGCCCGTTGGGCAAGCCCCTGGGCCACCAGGGCGCGCTGGCGCTGGCCGCCGGAGAGCTCCCCGAGCGAGCGCCGCTCGAGCCCGGTCAGGCCGAGGGCGCGGATACTGTCGGCGATGATGGCGCGATCCTCGCCGGACAGCGGCCGCCACAGGCCCCGGCGTGCCCACCTCCCCATGCTCACGGTCTCGAGCACGGTCAGCGGCAGCGTGTCGGGGGCCGTGCTCCGCTGCACCACCATCGCGATCCGGCCGGCGCCCACCGCGTGGCGCTCGCCTGCCTGCCAGGGTTGGATTCCGGCCAGGACCCCGAGCAGGCTGGACTTGCCCGACCCGTTCGCGCCGGCCAGAGCGGTCACCCAGCCGGGCTCGATAGCGGCCGACACGCCGTCGAGGGCAACGGTGTGCCCATGAGTCACCCGGATATTCCGGACGGTGATCCGCGGCGGATTCACGGGGATCTGAGGGGAGGTCCGGGTGGGTTGCATGCACCCATCGTATCAATAATGAGAACCATTATCAGTTAGAGTCGCTGTCATGACCTGGCTCACCGACCCGCTCTCGGCGGATTTCATGTTGCGCGCCCTCCTCGGTGGTGTGATCGTGGCCGCGATCTGCGCCGTCGTGGGCACCTGGGTGGTCGTGCGGGGCATGGCGTTCCTCGGTGAGGCGATGGCGCACGGCATGCTGCCCGGTGTGGCTCTCGCCTCGCTGCTGGGCCTGCCGGTGATCGCGGGCGCCGCCGTGAGTGCGCTGGTGATGAGCCTGGGTGTCGGCCTGATCACCCGCCGCGGGCGGCTCTCCTCCGACACCAGCATCGGCCTGCTCTTCGTGGGGATGCTCGCCCTCGGTGTGATCATCGTGTCGCATTCGCGCAGTTTCGCGGTGGACCTCACCGCGATCCTGTTCGGCGACGTGCTCGCCATCCAGGCCGGCGACCTGGCCGGGCTGGCCATCGCCCTCGCCGTCACCGTGGTCCTGGCCGCTCTGTTCCACCGTGCCTTCGTGGCGCTGGCCTTCGACCCGCGCCTCGCCCGCACCCTGGGCCTCCGACCGCGGCTGGCCCAGCTGGTGCTGGTCGGCCTGGTCACCCTGGCCGTGGTCGCCTCCTATGGCGCCGTCGGCTCCCTGCTCGTAGTGGGCCTGCTGCTCGCGCCCGCCGTTGCCGCCGGACATTGGCTGCGCCGCATCCCCGCGATCATGCTGCTCGCCACCCTGCTCGGCGCGGCAGCCGTGGTCGTCGGGCTCCTCGTCTCCTGGCATGCCGGCACCGCAGCCGGCGCCACGATCGCCGCCGCATCCGTGGGCCTCGTCGCCGTCTCGGCAGCCGGGCGTCGGCTCGTCAGCCTCGTCCGTGCGCACTCCGCCTTCCCTACGGCCGCACGGCCGGCCATCGCCCCCTCCATGCCCGACCAGAAAGTCGCCAGTGCCTCCCAGTAGTTCCCTGACAACCGCTCCCCTGACCACCCGAACCGTCGCATCCGTGCTCGGCGCCGCCGCTTTGCTGGGCATCACCGCCTGCTCCAACCCAGCCGCGAGCCCAGCACCCGCGCCAACTGCAAGCACCGCTCCGCACGGATACGTGGCCGGCGCCGCCGAAATGGCCGAACCGCAGCTGCACCTCGCCACGGTCAACTCCGCCGGCCGCCTCGACCTGCTCGATCTGCTCGACGGCACCTCCACCTCCGTCACCACCCTCGACCAGGTGAGCGGCGTCTCCACCGACGGTCGCTTCGTGTTCGCCGCGGCCGCCGAGCAGGGCGCCGTCACGATCGTCGACAGCGGCGCCTGGACCGTGGACCACGAAGACCACCAGCACTACTACCGGGCCGATCCTGCCGTGGTCGGCACCGTCACCGGCAGCGGCGCCGGCGTCACCTCCGGCGGCGGCACCCTCACCACGGTGCGCTTCGCCGACACCGGCACCGCCGTGATCCTTGACACCGGCGACCTCGGCGACGGCACGATCACCGAGCTCGCCCGAATCGACGTCGAGCCAGGCCCCGGCATGCTGGCGCCGGTGGGCGACCGAGTGATCGCCGGGCGTACGGATGCGCCGGGCAGCGCCACGAACGGCATCGACGCCGTGCAGGTGCTCACTTCGTCCGGCGTCCCGATCGCCGGGGCGACCGCGGACTGCGCCGAGCTCTCCGGAACGATCAGCACTGCCGTCGGGGTGGTGTTCGGTTGTTCCGACGGAGCCCTGCTAGCCACGGCGGACACCGCCAGCGCAGGCGAAGGGGCGGCAGAGTCCACGATCACCTTCGAACGCATCCCGTACCCCGCCGGCGTCGCCGCCACCGACCGGGCCCTCGAGTTCGCCAACCGCGCCGGCCGGCCCACCGTGGCCGCCGTCGCCGGCGACACCGGCGCCTGGCTGCTCGACACCCGGGAGCGCCGCTGGTCGCCATTGGTGACCGACACCCCGTTGCTGCAGGTGTCGGCGGTCGACGACTCCGCCGAACACGTCGTGGCCCTCGCCGAGGACGGCCGGGTGCTCGTTCTCGAGGCCGCGACCGGCAGCACCCTTGCCGCGACCCAGCCGCTGCTGCCGGCTACCCTCGCCGCCACCGGTGCCGAGGCGCTGCTCGCCGGCGTCGAACTCACCGTGGACGCCGGCCGGGCCTACCTGAACGCCCCCGCCGACGGGCTGGTCTACGAGATCGACTACGCCGACGGCGCGCGTATCGCCCGCACCTTCCCCATCGACGGCGAACCACGCTTCCTCGCCGAGACGGGCCGGTAGACCGATGCGCTCCATCCGCTCCCTCTCCCTGGCCCTCGCCGTCGCCGTCGGCCTCGGCGCCCTCTCCGGCTGCGCCGCCCCGGCCGGCGACCGGCCGCTCATCGTGGTGACCACCAACATCCTCGGCGACGTCGTCGGGAACATCGTCGGCGACCAGGCCGAGGTTCTCACCCTGATGCGCCCCAACTCCGACCCGCACTCGTTCGAGATCTCCGCACAGGAGGCCGCGCGCATCCTGCGCGCCGACCTCGTGGTGTCCAACGGTCTCGGACTCGAGGAGGGCCTGCAACAGCAGCTCGACACGGCGGACACGGCGGGGGTGGCGATGCTTGCCGCGGGCACCGTGATCGACCCGCTGCCCTACGCCAGCGGCACCGGCAGCGACACGGCCGACCCGCACTTCTGGACCGATCCGGCCCGCATGGTCGAGGTCGTCGAGGCCGTCACCGCGGCCGTGCGGACCGACGTGGCGGGCGTCGATGCCGCCCTGATCGAGGCGCAGGCCGCGGCCTACACGACCGAGCTGCAGGCCCTCGACGCCGAGATGACCACGGCCTTCGCCGCCATCGGGTCCGAGCGCCGCAACCTGGTCACCAACCACCACGTCTTCGGCTACCTGGCCGACAGGTTCGATTTCACCGTCGTGGGGGCCGTGATCCCGGGCGGCTCCACCCTCGCCGCACCGAGCGCCTCAGACCTGCGGAGCCTCGTCGACGCGATCGACACCGCCGGCGTCGCCACTATCTTCGCCGAGTCCTCCCAGCCCGACCGGCTCGTGCAAGTGCTCGCCGACGAGGCCGGCCTCAACGTGGCCGTGGTGGAACTGTTCACCGAATCGCTCAGCGAACCGGGCGCGGGCGCCGACAGCTACCTCACCATGATGCGCACCAACACCGAGCGCATCACCACCGGGCTCTCCCCCTGATCGGGCGCCCTCCAACACAGAAAAGAAAACATGAGAACACAGCACCGCAGCACGGCCTTCGCAGCCGTCATCGCCGCATCGGCCATCCTCCTGTCCGCCTGCGCCTCCACGGATGCCGCCCCGCGCGACTCCGGCTCGGCCACCGACACCACCACGACCGCCGCACAGCCCCGGGTCGCCCTCACCTACGATGGCGGGCTCTACGTGCTCGACGGCGACACCCTGGACCTCGAAGCCGACCTGCCCCTGGCCGGGTTCAACAGACTGAACACCGCCGGGGACGGCCGGCACGTTCTGGTCACCACCCCCGACGGTTTCCGGGTGCTCGACACCGGCACCTGGACCGATTCCTCCGGCGATGCCCAGACCGCGGACCCCGCGCTCACCGACCTGGTCTTCGAGGCTCCGGCCGCCGGGCATGTGGTCAGGCACGGCGACAAGACCATCCTCTACGCCGACGGCACCGGCGACACCACGATCTTCGAGACCACAGCGTTGCTCGAAGCCCCCGACAAACTGCCGGCCACCGAGGTCATTCCCGCCGAAGCCGCGCACCACGGCGTGTCCATCGAGCTTGAAGACGGCACCCTGCTCAGCACGGTCGGCACCTCGGAGGCTCGCACCGGCATCCGCGTGCTGAACGCCGACCGGGAGGAGACCGCCCGCAACGCCGAGTGCCCCTCGGTACACGGCGAAGGCGCGGCCGCGAACGAGGTGGCCGTGTTCGGCTGCAGCGACGGCGTGCTGGTCTACGACGACGGCAAGATCACCAAGATCGCGGCGCCGGACGCCTACGGCCGCACCGGCAATATGTACGTTTCCGAGACCTCCACCATTGCCGTGGGTGACTACAACTCCGACCCCGACTCCGAGGGCTACCTGCTGAGCGAGCTGGTGCTCGTGGACACCGTGGCCAAGACCTCCACGGTGATCGACCTGCCGACCGGCGTGGAATACACCTGGCGGGATGTGGCCCGCGGCCCGAACGACGAGGCCCTGATCCTGGCCTCGGACGGCTCGCTCTACGTGCTTGACCCCGAGACCGGCGAGCTCGGCGATTCCTTCCCGGTGATCGGTGCCTGGGAGAGCCCTGTCGAGTGGCAGGATGCCCACCCGGCGCTCGTCGTGATCGGCAGCACCGCTTACGTGACCGAACCGGCCACGAACTCGCTGCACGCCGTCGACCTCACCACCGGAAAGGTCGTCACCTCTGTGGAGCTGCCGACCACGCCGAACGAGATCGCGGTCGTCACCGGCTAGCGATCTCGTGGCGGCGGGTCCGCTCAGCCGTTGTAGGCCTGAGCGCAGGACTCGTCGCCGGCGGGTGTTGCTACGAGCTGGCCTCGGGGACGAAACGACTGACGACCTCTGCGCGGCTTTCGTCTTCGCTGGCGAAGACTCCACCGTTCGCGACGATGTCCGGAGTGATCTCCTCGAAAACGATCCGGACGTCGTCGCGACGTGCGCCCAGGGTCAGAACGGCACTGTTGGTGACGTCTTGAACAAAAGCCCGGCGCTGGTTGATGTCGCGGCCCGCGAGTAGTTGAACGGTGATATTGGGCATGTGTGCTCCTTATTGTTGTCGCCCGCTGAATCGGCAGGCAAGTTGG
This sequence comes from Cryobacterium sp. TMB1-7, assembly GCF_004402435.1. NCBI lineage: Bacteria > Bacillati > Actinomycetota > Actinomycetes > Micrococcales > Microbacteriaceae > Cryobacterium > Cryobacterium sp. TMB1-7. The sequence continues at coordinate 52,730 of NZ_SOFZ01000026.1, read as the reverse complement.
GTTTTTTGGCTCAGGCGATGGTGTTGCTCAGGGTGCCGATGCCGGCGAGGGTGATGTCGACGGTGTCGCCCGGTTGCACGGGGAGGTCGGTGCCGGGGGCTCCGGTGAGCACCACGTCGCCGGGCTCGAGGGTGAGCCACTTCGTCACGTAGACGAGAGTGGCAGCGACCGAGGAGGGTAGGTTGAACGAGCCCGAGTTGGCCACGACGGCTCCGTTGATGACCACCTCGGTGGCGACGTTCTCCGGGTCGGCCAGTTCGGTTTCGATCCACGGGCCGAGCGGGGTGTAGTTCTTGCCGCTCTTGCCCTGAAAGTTGCGCTGGTCGATCGGGCACTGATCCACGTTGGTGACGTCATTGGCCACCGTGTAGCCGAGTACGGCCTCGAAGGCATTCTCGAGAGTGAGGTTCGTGGCCGAGGTGCCGATCACGACGGCGAGCTCGCCCTCGATGTTCACGGTGCCCACGTCGCGCACCGCGTAGATGTCGTCGCCGGAGCCGGCGACGGAGTGCACCGACTTGTGCCAGGCCTGCATGGGCAGGGGGTGGCCCGGCTGGTTGTGGCCGATGCCGACCACCACGCGCGGGTCGACGGATGCGAGGAGCACGGCTTCGTCGGCCGGGATCGAGTCCCCGGTGTAGACCAGGGGCGCGGCGAATGGGCTGGCGATCACGTGCCAGCGGTCACCCAGGGCGACTGCGTGACGGGGGCCGGTGGGAGTGTCAAGCCTGGCGATGCGCATGAGCTGCTTTCCGAAAGAGGAGTGAAAAGACGAACAGGGCGCCGTGCGTGCACACGGCGCCCCTCCTATGGGTGCTGGGTTACTTCGTGGCGAGCGTGGCGCGGGTGCTCTCGCCGATGATGCCGTGTTCCCAACGACCCTCGTTCAGGTCCTTGGCGATGCGACGGTACTTGTCATCGCTCACGTTGTAGACGAAGTAGACGATGACGGCGGCGATGGTGAGAGCGACCGCCGGGTACAGCGTCATCACGGCCTTGATGCCGAGCAGTGTCTCCTCCGACTGGCTGGTGGCCTGGGCGACATAGCCCGAGACGGCCAGCATGCCGGCTCCCACCAGTGCGGCGAGGGACTGCGAGACCTTGCGCGAGAAGCTGAAGGCGGCGTAGGTCATGCCTTCGCGGCGCACGCCGGTGTGCCACTCGCCGTAGTCGATGGTGTCGGAGACGAAGGCCCAGGTGATGCCGTTCGGGATCGACAGTGCGACGTACCCGATGGTGACGAGGATCATGAACGTCCACAGGTTGGTCGGGAGGATGAAGTTCAAACCGTTGGCGACAACCGCGACGGCGAAGCTCACCATGACGGTGCGCTTCTTGCCGAAGCGCACGACCAGCTTGGGGATGAACATGATGCCCACAATGGAGGCACCGATCATGACGAAGTTGAGCACGGCCATCAGGGCGATGTTGCCCAGGTTGAACTCGGCGAAGAAGATCATCATCATGTTGTTCACGTTCATCGAGGAGATGGTGAACAGGCTCATCAGCACGAGACCGAGCAGCGGGCGGTTGGTGAGCACGGCGCGGCCGTAGTCCTTGAGGCTGGTCTTCTCTTTATTGGCTTCCCGGTTCACGACGACGTGTTCCTTGGTGCCCTTGTAGCAGATCCAGAAGCAGATGATGCCGAGCACGGCCATGACGACGGCGGCCCACATGTAGTTCCGGGAGGTCATGCCACCGAGCATCATCATGATCGGGATGAAGGCGATGCCGCAGATCCACTGGGCGCCGAGCGAACCGGCCTGGCGGGAGGTGGCGAGCTGGGCGCGTTCCTTGATGTTGCGGGTCATCACCGAGGCGAGTGAACCGTACGGTCCGTTGGCGAAGGAGAAAGTAGCGCCCCAGATGGCGTAGGAACCGGCGGCGAAGGCGATCTTCCAGCCCATCGCCACGTCGGGCATGGTGAAAGTGACCACGGTCATCACGGCGAGGATGCAGGCGGAGACCATCATGACCGGGCGGAACTTGCCGCGCTTGCCGACCTTGCGGCCGTCGATGAAGAGCGCCGCGACAGTGTCCATCACGGCGTCGAAGAGCTTGACCAGAACAAAGATCAGCGCCACCACTGCCGGGCCGATGCCGGCCGTGTCGATCCAGAACTTGGTCAGGTAGACCTGGCCGAGGTCGAACATGAACCCGTTACCGAGGTCACCGACGCCGTAGGCGACCTTCTCCTTCCCGGTCAGGGTTCCTTCAGCCTCATCGGCTGTGACGACGGGCGCTGCGTCCGGGACGACGTCAATGTTGTCTTGGATACTCATGGGGCGCTATCACTCTTTCCGTTGCAATCAGTGGGTAGTGCGGGCGACGTTGCCGTGAGCGGCAGGCCGGAAGGGTTCCAGGCGCGGCCGCCGGCGTGGCCGGGGCAGCAGGGAGGACGTGGTCAGCCGAAGCTGGTGCGGGCGCCGAGCGCCGGCGAGGTGGGCGTGGATGCGTGCGCGTTCACTGGTTCCTCCTCGTTGAGCTTCAGTGCCAAGAAGCGGATTCCGCTGGGCGGAACGCATGGCCGTGGTACAGACTTAGAGTAAGTGTGCCACGCCCGATCTAAACGGGACTAAAGTCCTATTTTCGCAAAAAGAGTTCCGCTCCCCGGTTAATTACTGGTAGGTTGTTCCGCGAGACGGAACGTCAGGGTCTGCCGCGGCATCCGCCAGCAGATGACCCACACCTCCAGAGGAAATGAGAAAAACAATGCAGTTGCGTCATTCCACCAATCCCGCCCAAATCCGCAGTTTCGATACCGCGGCCCTGCGCGAGAACTACCTCGTCGACGACCTCTTCGCCGATGACGAGTTCCGCGCCACCTACACCCACGAAGATCGCATCGTGCTCGGCGGCGCCCGCCCGGTGACCGGCCCGATCACGCTCGGAAGATACGACGTGCTCCGCACTGACACGTTCTTCGAAAACCGCGAGGCGGGCATCGTCAACGTCGGCGGCGCCGGCACCATCTCGGTCGACGGCATCGCCTACGACCTCGAGCCGGGAGCGTGCCTCTATATCGGGCGCGGAGTGAGGGATGTGGTCTTCGCCAGCGCCGACGGGGCCGCACCGGCCGCGTTCTACCTGTTCTCCGCCACCGCCCACACCGCGTACCCGACCACGCTGGTCGGCAAGGGCCAGGGCACCGTGCGCGAGCTGGGCGACGCCACCACCTCCAACGAGCGCACCATCAACCAGTACATCCACGCCAATGGCGTGCAGAGCTGCCAGGTTGTGATGGGCGTCACGGTGCTGAGCACCGGCAGCATGTGGAACACCATGCCGGCCCACACCCACGACCGTCGCACCGAGTGCTACCTGTACTTCGACCTCGCTCCGGAGCACCGCGTGATCCACCTGATGGGCGAACCGACCGAAAGCCGTCACCTGGTCGTGGCCAACAACGAGGCGATCATCTCCCCGAGCTGGTCACTGCACAGCGGATTCGGCACCGGCAGTTACTCATTCGTCTGGGCGATGGCAGGCGAGAACAAGGCCTTCGACGACATGGACCACGTGCAGCCGGCCGAACTGAGGTAGTCGCTCAGCCGCCGTTCACCTCTGCGCAGGACTCGTCGTCGGCCGTGCGCCCGGTGAGACCGTCCAACGCCACGGGGGTCGGTGTCGGTGTCGCGGGCGGCGCCGCGGCATCCGTTTCGCCGGGGGCCTCTGGGGTCTCGGCCGGCGGTCCGAGGACGAGCGGTTCGTCGGTGGGCGGGGCCGCACCGAGGGTGAACGGCTCGTCGGCGGCGATCTTGGCGAACATCGTGTCGGCGAGGCCCTGCAGCGGAACCACCTTGCCGGGGAAGGCCGGATCCTCCGTGGTGCCCGGATACTGCACGAAGACCAGCCTGTCCAGGTCGATGTCCGCCAACGCCAGCGCCATCGACACCATGGTGTCGGTGTGGGCGAGGCTCGTGGAGAGACTGATATTGCCGGCCGCCGCATTGGCCAGGGCGTACAGCCTGGGCAGATCGGTCAAGGTGCCGTCGCCCCGCACCGTGCGCATGAGCGAGGCCAGGTACAGCTGCTGCGACGAGATACGGGCCAGGTCGCTGCCGTCGCCGACGCCGTAACGGCTGCGCAGGAAGGCCAGGGCGGTATCGCCGGACACGACACTGGTGCCGGCGGGCAGGGAGAGGCCGGCCTTCGGGTCGTCGACGGGTTCGGACAGGCAGATCGGCACGCCGCCGACGGCATCGCTGAGCCGAACCACACCGGCGAATGAGGTCAGTCCCGCATAGGGGATCTCCAGCCCGGTGAGTTCTTCCACGGTGCTGACCACGCAGGGCAGACCGCCGCGGCCCATCGCCTCGTTCACCGGGGCGGCGGCCAGTTCGCCGACCACCGCGCCGGTGGCGCTATCGATACATTCGGGATGCGCCACCACGAGATCTCTGGGGATGCTCACGACCACGGCGGTGCTGTGGTCCGCTGACACGTGCACCAGGATGTTCACGTCGTTGAGGGTGGTCTCCCGCACGCCGTACGTCGCGCCCTGGGCCGAGTCGTTGTCGACACCGACGATGAGCAGGTTGAAACCGTTCTCGTAGCTGCCGATCCCCGGGGCCGGATCGGCGTCGGCGGCGGGTCCGTCGATGTCGATCGAATTGGCGACCACCGCACTGCGGAACTGCCAGAGCGCGAACGCCGTGACGGCCCCGCCGCTGACGAGGAGCACGGCCAGGCCCAGGGCCACCGCGCTCAGCACCCCCGTCACGGCGTGGGACCTCTTCAGTCGTCCATGCCGGGCAATGCCCGTCGTGTGCTGCAGTTCGGTCACCGGTCGGCCCATCCGTTGCACGGCTCGAGACGGAATCTAGCTTGATGCTAGGCCTCTCGCACGGAGCATAGTCTGGCGGGGGAACCGCGGCCAGAGGGTCGACGATGGAGCGAACCGCGGGTGGGTCAGACGGAAACGTCTCCGCGCCAGCCGCCGGCCTGGTTGGCCGGGTTCTCCACGAAGGTCTTGAACTGCTTGAGGTCCTTGCGGATCACGTGGTCGTCGACGCCGAACACGGCACCGACCTTCTCGAGGAAGCCTGCGGCCTCCCAGTCCAGCTGCACGGTGACCCTGGACGTCGTGTCGCTCAGTCGGTGGAAGGTGACCACGCCGGCGTGCTTCTCGTCACCGGAGATGCTCTTCCAGGCGACGCGCTCGTCGGGGTGCTGCTCGGTGATCTCAGCATCGAACTCACGTTCGGCTCCACCGATCTTCACCTTCCAGTGCGTGTGGGTGTCGTCCTGTTGCGTGATGCTCTCGACGAAGTCGAGGAAGTGCGGGAAAGACTCGAACTGGGTCCACTGGTTGTACGCGGTCCGCACGGGAACGTCTACGTCGATTGTCTCGATTACCTGGGTCACGGGATTCATCCTCTATTCCTTGAGCGGGCGCCCCGTCTTACCGATCACGACTCAGTCTCGCCGATCAGGTCTGGCGGACGGGTCACAGCCGGGTGGGCGGACTGGGTAGTGCGATGTGTTCGTCTTACCTATGACGCATTCACGCGCCCATTCGTCACGGCGGCGGCCGAATTCTTAGCCGAATCCGGCCGCCGGAGGCAATTTACGCCTTGCCGACCGGGCGGGTCGAGTCCTTCGCGGTGGGCTTCCGGGGCTTCCGGTCCTCCGCGCTGACCATCCAGATATACTGCTCGAGCTTCAGAATGAAGCCGTTCAGGATATCGGCGCTGGCCGGGTCTTCTTCATCGACAGCCTCGTGAATTTCACGGATGTTGTCGACGGTAGCGGTGAGCAGCGCCGTGACCAGGCCCACGGTTTCGGTGGTGTCGACCTCGCCGGCGGGGAACTTGGGCAGGTGCGTGGTCTTGGTGACGGTTTCCGTGCGGCCGTCGGGCAGGGCGTCGAGGGCGCGCATCCGCTCGGCCAGCTCATCGGTGAAGATTCGGGCGTCGTCGATGATCTCGTCGAGCTGCAGGTGCAGGTCGCGGAAGTTCTTTCCCACGACGCTCCAGTGCGCCTGCTTGCCCTGGACGTGCAGTTCGATCAGGTCGACCAGGACCGACTGCAGGTTGCTGCCGAGTTCTGCGGATGCCTTCATGGAATTCCCTTCGTCACCGGCGGGAATGGATTTCGGCCGAATGGTCGGCCGATGCCCCGCCTGTTCTGAGAGCACACACTAGCAGCGGTCGCCGACAAAACCGCGACTCAGGACACCCTCGGTTCCGGCCTGGGTTTTCGGGGCTTTTGCGGCTACACCTTCGGCGATTCCTGCGAGTGAGCGACGCGGGTGTGGCTTGCGCTGGTGTTTCGGCGTCGGCCAAGATGGAGGCGCCACCAGTGCCAATTTTCTTGGGGTTCGTGCATCGGGTGGCATTTTCTGACTGTGTGCGCACACCGCCCTGCGCTCTGGACCCCAGCATCGGTTGAAAGGCACCACTATGTCCCGCACCACCGCACGCCTGCGCACCGGTTTGCTCATCGCCGCTTTCTCGGTCGGTGCGCTGACCCTCTCCGGGTGCACCGCGATCAGCGACCTGTTTCCCCAGCAAGCGGCACGGGATGCCGAGACTCAGGAGATCAGCGAGGCCGGTGAGGCCGATGTCTTCTCGCTGGCGGTCGGCGACTGCTTCAATGACCAGGACGCCGACGCGGTCGAGAGCGTCACGGCCATTCCGTGTGCGGATGCCCATGACTACGAGGCCTACTTCGCCTTCGACGTGAGCGAGGATGGCGCCTTCCCCGGTGACGAGGCCCTCGCCCAGATCGCGGAGGAACGCTGTGTCGCCGAGTTCGCCACCTTTATCGGCAAGTCCTACGAAGAATCCACCCTGGACTTCAACTACCTCTCCCCCAGCGAGGGCAGCTGGGACAGCGGAGACCGAGAAATTCTCTGCCTCGCCATGGCTGAGAACAAGACCACCGGCTCACTCGCCGGCACCGGCATTTAGCCCCACCCGACCGGGGAACACCGCCGGAGCAGTGCCGCCCACGGCCGGCACATAGAAAACTCTAAGGCGGCGTGCATCGCACATTCAGCCCACAGGGCGTACGGTTACACCTGGAGTTCCCCCACTCCAACGATTGGCCCCGGTGCCAGCTCCCTTTCCCCCAAAGCGTGAGCGGTGCCGGGGCTTTTTTACGCCCGGGCGCTTCCGCCCGCCAGGCAGGGGCTCAGAGCGCGGGGAGAACCGCGGTTTCCGACTCGCTGCAGCGGATGGTGATCTCCCCGGTCGGGTCCAGCCCGGCCGGTGTCGTGAGCACGTGAGTGCGCAGCTTCAGGTCGGCCGTGCAGGCCGGGCCGTCGCCCTGCCCGATCTCGATGCTCAGGGTGCGATTGTCGTCGACGACCATCGACACCGGGCAGCTGGGGCAGCTCGAGCTGCCACTCAGGACGATCGCGAACTGGTCGCCGCCATCGAGCCAACCCGCGGTGGGGAACGGTTCCAGCAGGTTGGCCTCCTCATCTACCGGCGCGGGCGTCGTGATCGCCTCGTCGGGCAGCATCCCGTCGTACGCGGACGCGGCGATCGAACGGCCTGCACGGCCCGGCCGGGGCAATCCATCAGGAGTTATGCCCGATGCCGGGCCGGCGTCGGGTGAACGGTCAGGACGAGGCCGGGCCGCGCAAACCGGCCGGTGTCGGCCGGATGCAGGCCGGGCGTTAGGGGTTCGTTAGGAAACCGTGGGGCGGCACGGCACGGGTGTTTACTCGGTTCGTGCTCGTGCGGAGCACGGATGCCGACCGGTACACCGGCGGCCTACGGATGGAGAGAATCGCATGCTCGACCTTGTCTACGTGCTCGGCGTGATCGCCGTGTTCGCACTGATCGGCCTTGTGGCCTGGGGGGTGGCGAAACTGTGATCGTGTTCGACATCGTGGCCGCCGTACTCGCTGTGGGCGCCATCGGCTACCTGGTCTTCGCCCTCGTGAAACCGGAGCGGTTCTAATGGCTCTCTGGCTGGGCATCCTGCAGGCCCTCACCCTCGTGGCCGTTCTCGTGGTGCTGCACCGCCCGCTCGGCGACTACATGGCCACCATCTACACCTCACACAAGGATCTCGCCGTCGAGCGCGGTTTCTACCGGCTGATCGGGGTGGATGCGCGCGGCCAGCAGACCTGGTCGGCGTACCTGCGCGGAGTGCTCGCGTTCTCGCTGGTGGGAATGCTGTTCGTCTACGCGCTCCAGCGCGCCCAGGCCGTGCTGCCCTATTCGCTGGGCTTCGACGCGGTGCCGGAAGGCCTCTCGTTCAACACCGCGGTGTCGTTCGTGACCAACACCAACTGGCAGTCCTACTCCCCCGACGTCACCCTGGGCTACACCGTGCAGCTGGCCGGCCTGGCGGTGCAGAACTTCGTCTCCTCCGCCGTGGGCCTGGCCGTGGCGATCGCCCTGGTGCGGGGCCTGATGCTGCGCCGCTCGGGCACCATCGGCAACTTCTGGGTGGACCTCACCCGCGGGGTGCTGCGGCTGCTGCTGCCGCTGGCGGTGATCGGCGCAATCGTGCTGCTTTTCGGCGGCGTCATCCAGAACCTCACCGGATTCACCGATGTCACGACACTGACCGGGGCCACCCAGTCGATCCCCGGCGGCCCGGTGGCCTCCCAGGAGGCGATCAAGGAGCTCGGCACCAACGGCGGTGGCTTCTTCAACGCCAACTCGGCGCATCCGTTCGAGAACCCGAACGGCTTCACCAACCTGTTCGAGATCGTGCTGATGCTCGCCATCCCGTTCAGCCTGCCGCGCACCTTCGGCACCATGGTGGGCGACAAGAAGCAGGGCTACACCATCCTGGCCACCATGGCCACGATCTTCGTGGTCTCGCTCACCGCCCTCACCCTGTTCGAACTGAACGGCGCCGGCACCGCCCCCGGGCTGGCCGGGGGTGCGATGGAGGGCAAGGAGACCCGATTCGGCATTCTCGGTTCCACCCTGTTCGCCACCTCGACGACCCTCACCTCCACGGGTGCGGTCAACTCGATGCACGACTCATACACGGCGCTCGGCGGCATGATGCCGATGCTCAACATGATGCTCGGCGAGGTCGCCCCCGGCGGCACCGGCTCCGGCCTCTACGGCATGCTCATCCTCGCCGTGATCGCGGTGTTCGTGGCCGGCCTGCTCGTGGGGCGCACCCCGGAGTACCTGGGCAAGAAGATCGGCCCGCGGGAGATCAAACTGGCCAGCCTGTACATCCTGATCACGCCGACCCTGGTACTCGCCGGCACCGCGCTGTCCTTTGCGATCCCCGCCGTGCGAGCGGATGTGGAGGCCACGTCGATCTGGAATCCCGGCCTGCACGGGCTCTCCGAGGTGCTCTACGCCTTCACCTCTGCGGCCAATAACAACGGCTCCGCGTTCGCCGGCCTCACCGCGAACACGCCCTGGTTCAACACCGCGCTGGGCGTGGCCATGCTGCTCGGCCGGTTCCTGCCGATGGTGTTCGTGCTGGCCCTGGCCGGCTCGTTCGCCGCGCAGGATCGGGTGCCGGCCACCGCGGGCACCCTGCCCACCAACCGGCCCCTGTTCGTGGGCCTGCTCCTCGGCGTGACGATCATCATCACCGCTCTCACCTATTTCCCCGTACTCGCGCTGGGTCCCCTGGCGGAAGGGCTGCAGTAAGCCATGACCACTCTCATAGACACCCCCACTCAGCCGTCGCACAAGCCGGCACCGAAGAAGGCGATCAGCTCCGGCCAGCTCGTGGCCGCGCTGCCCGGCGCGGTGCGAAAGCTCGATCCGCGCCTGATGTGGCGGAACCCGGTGATGTTCATCGTCGAGATCGGCGCGGTGCTCACCACCGTTCTCGCGGTGGCCGAACCGTTCCTCGGCGGCCCGGGCGACTCCGGCGGCTCCGCCGTGCCCGGTTCGTTCACCGTGGGCATCGCCTTCTGGCTCTGGCTCACCGTGATCTTCGCCAACCTGGCCGAGTCCGTGGCCGAGGGCCGCGGCAAGGCCCAGGCCGACAGTCTGCGGCAGACCCGCACCAGCACAAACGCCACCCAGGTGCTCGACTACCAGCCCGACACCAACCCCGGCGCCGAGGGTGCCAGGGTGCAGACGGTCTCCTCGGCCGACCTCGGCCTCGGCGACACCGTAATCGTCACCGCGGGTGAACTCGTGCCCGGCGACGGCGACATCGTCTGGGGCATCGCCTCCATCGACGAATCCGCGATCACCGGCGAATCCGCCCCCGTGGTGCGGGAATCCGGCGGCGACCGCAGCGCCGTCACCGGCGGCACCCGAGTGCTCTCCGACCGGATCGTGGTGCGCATCACCAGCAAGCCCGGCGAGACCTTCGTCGACCGCATGATCGCCCTCGTCGAGGGTGCGGCCCGGCAGAAGACCCCCAACGAGATGGCGCTGAACATCCTGCTGGCCAGTCTGTCCATCGTGTTCCTGGTCGTGGTGCTCACCCTCAATCCGATCGCGAGCTACTCCGCCGCCACCGTGAGCCTGCCCGTGCTCATCGCCCTGCTGGTCTGCCTGATTCCCACCACCATCGGCGCCCTGCTCTCGGCGATCGGCATCGCCGGCATGGACCGGCTCGTGCAGCGGAACGTCCTGGCCATGTCGGGCCGGGCCGTCGAAGCGGCCGGCGACGTCACCATCCTGCTGCTCGACAAGACCGGCACCATCACCTACGGCAACCGGCAGGCCCGCGAGTTCGCGCCGTTGACCGGCGTGACCGAGGCCGAGCTGGTGCGGGCCGCCGCGCTCTCCTCGCTGAGCGACCCCACCCCGGAGGGCAAGTCGATCGTGGACCTCGCCGCCGAACGGGGCTTCCACCGGCCGGAGAGCCTGGCCGGCGACATCGTGCCGTTCACCGCGCAGACCCGCATGAGCGGCATCGACCTCGCTGTCATCGGCGCCGGCGACGGCGCTGGTGGCGGGCAGATCCGTAAGGGCGCCGGCTCCGCCGTGCTGGCCTGGGTGGGCGAGGCCGGCCCGGTGCCGGAGAACGTGAGAGCCGAGCTGACCCTCGAGGTGGAGCGCATTTCCCGGCTGGGCGGCACCCCGCTCGTGGTCGCCACCGGCGCATCAGAAACCGCCGCAGTGTCCGGCGAGCGCACCGTGCTCGGCGTGATCTACCTCAAGGACATCGTCAAGGAGGGCATCAAGGAGCGCTTCGCGGAGCTTCGCTCGATGGGCATCCGCACCGTCATGGTCACCGGCGACAACGCCCTCACCGCCACCACCATCGCGGCCGAGGCCGGCGTCGACGACTTCCTCGCCGAGGCCACCCCGGAGGACAAGCTCGCCCTGATCCGCCGGGAGCAGGAGGGCGGCAACCTCGTGGCGATGACCGGCGACGGCACCAACGACGCGCCCGCGCTGGCTCAGGCCGACGTGGGGGTGGCGATGAACACCGGCACCTCCGCCGCGAAGGAGGCCGGCAACATGGTCGACCTCGACTCTGACCCCACCAAACTGATCGACATCGTGCGGATCGGCAAGCAGTTGCTGATCACCCGCGGGGCGCTGACCACCTTCTCGATCGCCAACGACCTCGCCAAGTACTTCGCGATCATCCCGGCCATGTTCACCGGGGTGTTCCCGGGCCTGGCTGTGCTCAACATCATGCAGCTGAGTTCACCGGCCTCGGCGATCCTGTCGGCGATCATCTTCAACGCGATCATCATCGTCGTGCTGATCCCGCTGGCGCTCCGCGGCGTGACGTACCGGGCGGCGAGCGCGTCGAGCGTTCTCGGCCGCAACCTGCTGATCTACGGACTCGGCGGTGTGATCGCCCCGTTCGTGGGCATCAAGCTGATCGACCTCGTCGTGTCGCTGCTGCCGGGTTTCTGATCACCATGCTCCTGTTCTCATTGCCATACCAACCGAAACGGATCACCTCATGAGCGCCTCCCGCCCCCGCACCGGCCCCCTGGCCCGGCCCTACTGGGTGGCCCTGCGGGCCATGCTCGTCTTCACGGTCGTGCTCGGCGTGGCCTACCCGCTGAGCATCACCCTGGTCGGCCGGCTGGGCGTGCCCGGGCAGGCCAACGGCTCGCTCGTCTCGGCCGGCGACGGGTCACCCGTGGTCGGCTCCAGCCTGATCGGGCAGTCCTTCACGGATGCCGACGGCGCGGCCCTGCCCGAGTGGTTCCAGTCCCGCCCGTCCGCGGCCGGAGACGGCTACGACGCGAGCGCCTCCAGCGGCAGCAACTGGGGGCCGGAGAACCCCGACCTGATCCAGGCGATCGGCGACCGGCAGGCCGCCATCGAAGACCTCGACGGGGTGCCGGCCGACGAGATCCCCGCGGATGCCGTCACCGCGTCCGCGTCCGGCCTGGACCCGCACATCAGCCCGGCCTACGCCCTGCTGCAGGTGCCCAGGGTCGCGGCGGCCCGCGACCTGCCGGAGGCCGAGGTGCGCGCCCTGGTCGAAGCCGTCGAACAGGGCCGTGACCTCGGCTATCTCGGCGAACCGACCGTGAATGTGCTCAACTTGAACCTCGAGCTCGCAACGCTCGATTCCGGTAGGTGAGGTAACCCATGAAACGCGGTCGATTGCGCGTGCTGCTCGGCGCCGCCCCCGGCGTCGGCAAGACCTACAGCATGCTCGAAGAAGGCCGCCGACTGCAGGGCGAGGGCGGGGACGTGGTCGTGGCGATCGTGGAAACCCACGGCCGCGCGGCCACCGCGCTCCTGGCTGAGGGACTCGAGGTGGTGCCGCGGATGCTCGTGCAGCACCGCGGAATCCAGCTGAGCGAACTCGACCTGGCGGCCGTGCTCGCCCGCCGGCCCGAGATCGCCCTGGTCGACGAGCTCGCGCACACCAACGCGCCCGGCTCGGTCAACCCCAAACGTTACCTGGACGTGGAGGCGATGCTGGCGGCGGGCATCGACGTGATCTCGACCGTCAACATCCAGCACATCGAATCGCTCAACGACGTGGTGCAGCAGATCACCGGGGTGCCGCAGCGCGAAACCCTGCCGGATGCGGTGCTGCGCGCCGCCGACCAGGTGGAGGTCGTCGACCTGGCCCCGCAGGCGCTGCGCGACAGGCTCGCCGAGGGCAATGTGTACCCGGCGGCCCGCATCGACGCGGCCCTGTCGAACTATTTCCGGCTCGGCAACCTCACCGCCCTGCGTGAGCTGGCGCTGCTCTGGCTGGCCGACGAGGTCGACACCGCCCTGCAGAGCTACCGGGCAGAGCACGGTATCTCGACCAAGTGGGAGGCCCGCGAACGCGTGGTCGTTGCGCTCACCGGGGGGCCGGAGGGCGACACCCTCATCCGCCGGGGCGCCCGCATCGCGGCCCGCTCGGCCGGCGGTGAGCTCGTCGCCGCGCACGTGATCAGCCAGGACGGCCTGGCCGCGGCGCATCCGGGCGCGCTCGCGACACAGCGGGCGCTGGTGGAGGAGCTCGGCGGCAGTTACCACCAGGTCGTCGGCGACGACATCCCCCGGGCGCTGGTGGAGTTCGCCCGCGCCGCCAATGCCACCCAGCTCGTGATCGGCGTGAGCCGGCGCAACCGGCTCACCGCGGCGCTGTCCGGGCCGGGCATCGGCAGCACCATCACCCGCGAATCGGGCGATATCGACGTGCACATCGTCACCCACTCCGCGGCCGGCGGGAAGTTCGTGCTGCCCAGGCTCGGCGGGTCGCTCACCGTGCGGCGGCGCCTGGCCGGCTTCGCCCTGGCCCTGATCGGCGGGCCGCTGCTGACCTGGCTGCTGGTCAGTTTCCGCAGCGAGGAGTCGATCACCAGCGACGTGCTCAGCTACCAGCTGCTCGTGGTGGTCGTCGCGCTTGTCGGCGGGCTCTGGCCGGCCCTGTTCGCGGCCCTGCTGTCCGGCCTCACCCTGGACTACTTCCTGGTGCAACCGCTGTACACGGTCACCGTGGCCGAACCGCTGCACCTCTTCGCCCTCTCGCTGTACCTCGTCAACGCCCTGCTGGTGAGTTACGTCGTCGACCAGGCGGCCCGGCGCACCCGTACGGCCCGACGGGCGGCGGCCGAATCCGAGCTGCTGGCCACCGTGGCCGGCAGTGTGCTGCGCGGGGAGGACGCCCTGCAGGCGTTGGTCACCCGCACCCGGGAGGCGTTCGGCCTCGACAGAGTGCGGCTGCTCGCCGGCGGCGCGGTGCTGGTCGAGGCGAGCGCGGCGGATGCGGCGGCGCCGGGCGCTTCGGACGTTCCGGCACCCCCGGCCACGATGGTGCCCATCGGCAGCCGGGCCACCCTGGAGCTCTCCGGACCCGACCTCGCCGCATCCGAACGCCGGCTGCTCAGCGTGATCGCGAGCCAGATCGATGCAGCCCTCGAGCACCGCGATCTCGCCCAGACGGCCAGCGAACTCGGCCCGCTCGAAGAGGCCGACCGGATGCGCAGCGCCCTGCTCGCCGCCGTCGGTCACGACTTGCGCCGGCCCCTCGCCGCCGCGACCACGGCCATCAGCGGGCTCAGGGCCACCGACATCACCCTCACCGACAGCGACCGCACCGAGCTTCTCGCCACGGCCGGCGAAAGCCTGGACACCCTCGCCTCGCTGGTGACCAACCTGCTCGACGTGAGCCGGTTGCAGGCCGGGGCGCTGGCCGTGTCGCTGGGGCCCGTCGACCTCGCCGACGTGGTGCTGCCGGCCCTCGACGAGCTCGGCCTCGGGCCGGACACCGTGCATCTGGACCTGCCGGTCGAGACCGCTCCGGTGCTCGCAGACCCCGGCCTGCTGCAACGCGCGGTGGTGAACCTGCTCACCAATGCCATCCGCTTCTCGCCGGCCGGCACACCCGCCAGGGTGTCGGCCAGCCGGTTCGCCGACACCGTGCAGTTGCGCATCATGGACCAGGGACCCGGCATCCCGGCAGACCGGCGGGGCGACGTGTTCGTGCCGTTCCAGCGGCTCGGTGACACCGACAACGCCACCGGTCTGGGTCTCGGCCTGGCCCTGTCCAAGGGATTCGTCGAGGGCATGGGCGGCACCCTCGAAGCCGATGACACCCCTGGCGGCGGACTCACCATGGTGATCACCCTGCCGACCGTCACGTCCACCGCAGTCCCGGCCAGCAACGAGGTCAGCCCATGAAGATCCTGATCGCCGACGATGACCCGCAGATCCTGCGGGCCCTGCGCATCACTCTCGGCGCCCGCGGTTACGAGATCGTCACCGCACACGACGGTCGTACCGCGCTGGCCGCGATCGTGGAGCAGCACCCCGATCTGGTGATGCTCGACCTCGGCATGCCCAACCTCGACGGGCTCGCTGTGATCGACTCTGTCCGCGCCTGGAACAGCGTGCCGATCCTGGTGGTGAGCGGCCGCAGCGGTGCCTCCGACAAAGTGGAGGCCCTGGACCGGGGCGCCGACGACTACGTCACCAAGCCGTTCTCGATCGACGAGCTGCTGGCGCGCATCCGGGCCCTCACTCGCCGGATGCCCACCAGCGGCGACGAACCGGTGGTCACCTTCGGTGACATCACGGTGGACCTGCCGGCCAAGACCATCACGAGAGCCACGGCCGCCGGGCCGGAACACGTGCGGCTGACCCCCACCGAGTGGCAGATCCTCGAGCTGCTGCTGCGCACACCGGGCAAACTGGTAAGCCGGCAGGCGCTCTACGCCGAGGTCTGGGGCCAACACAAGATGACCGACACCGGCTATCTGCGGCTCTACCTCGCCCAGCTGCGGAAGAAGCTCGAGCCCGACCCGTCCCGGCCCCGCTACCTGCTCACCGAGGCCGGTATGGGCTACCGTTTCGCGCCCGACGCGCCGCCACCCGCCTGAGCCGAGCGGATGCCGGCGGCGGCGATCTGCGGGTCAGGGCGGGCTCAGCGCGTCGGTAGACTGCCAGAACGATGCGCCCCGGCGCTGATGGGGGATGCTGTGGGCACGACGACGAGCGAGCGCGAGTCCGACGCCCTGTTTGGCGAGATTCTCGCCGACAGGCTGATCAGCAGCAGGTTCCAACCCATTGTCGAGCTCGACTCCGGCACCGTCGTCGCCTATGAGGCCCTCAGCCGGGGTCCGGTCGACACCGTGTTCCACAATCCGGTCGCGCTCTTCGACCGCGCCCACGAGCTGGGCCGGGTCGGCGATCTCGACCTGGCCTGCTGGCTGTCGAGCGTGCACACCGCCACCGAACAGGGCTTCACCACTCCGCACACGCTCTTCGTCAATGTGGAGCCGGGATCGCTGCGCCGTGCCGACCTCACCACTGCACCGCATCCGCCGGCGCCCGCTGTGCTCGAGGTCACCGAACGCGCACTGATGAACGACCCGGCCGGACTGTTCTACGCCATCGACCGGGCCCGGGCGATGGGTTACCGCATCGCCGTGGACGACCTCGGCGCCGATCCGGCCTCGCTCGCCCTGCTGCCGCTGCTGGCGCCCGACCTGATCAAGCTCGACATGGCGCTCATCCGTGAGCGTCCCGACCAGGACGCCGCCCGGGTGATGAGCGCCGTCGCCGCGCACGCCGAACGCACCGGGGCCGTGGTGCTTGCCGAGGGCATCGAGACCGAGGAACACCGCGTGACCGCTCGCGCGCTCGGAGCCACCTACGGGCAGGGCTGGCTCTTCGGCCGCCCGGTGGCCGAGGTCCCGAACGCCGCCGCACTCGCCGGGATCAGCTTCCCCGGTGACCCCTCGGCGTCGCTGCCGACCAGCGGCACCCCGTACAGTGTGGTGGCTCCGCTGCGCACCTCCCGGTCGTCCAACCGGGCGTTGCTGGTGCAGATGAGTATCTTCCTGGAATCGCGGGCACTGGCCAGCGGCGACTCGGCCGTGGTGCTCTCGACGTTCCAGCACCACCCCAACCTCACCCCCGCCACCCGGCGACGCTACGAGACACTCGCCGAGACGGCCGGCTTGGTGGCGGTCTACGTCGCCGGGGATGCCGGCCTCGACGGAGCCAACGGCATCCGCGTGACCCAAATCGACCCGACCGACCCGTTGCTCGACGAGTGGGACATCGTGGTGCTCACCGCGGATTTCGCCGCCGTCCTGGCCGCCCGCGAGGTCGATCCCGACAACCACGGCGAGGGCGCGTACGAGTTCGTGCTGACCCACGACCGTGACCTCGCCACCGCCGCCGCCCTCACCCTGATCAGCCGGCTCAGCTCACCGCCGTCGCCAGCGGGCGGTCGTACCGGGGGCGCCGCACCAACAGCGGGCTGACGTCGCCGGCGACGTTGTGCGGCGCGCGTCCTCGTTCGAACACGATGCCCGGCTCGGTGGAGAGCAGGCCGGCCGGGCCGCCGCCGACCACGGCGAGGGCGCAGGCGAGGGTCGACGTCACACTGAGGTGGGTGCCCTCGCGCAGGCCCAGCACCGGCACGTCGTTCTCGTCGAGGAACTCGGTCAGGCGGGTTTCCCGGGAGTCTCCGGCGTGGGCCCCGACCAAGTCGGCGTCCACGTAGTGCGGGTTGATCTGGAACGGCACCAGGCCGAGCGCCTCGAACGACTCCGGCTGCACGATGGGCATGTCGTTGGTGGTGCGGATGCTGGGCGCGGTGATGGTGGCGCCGGCGCTGGATCCCAGGTAGGGCAGACCGTTCTGCACCCGCGCGCGGATGACCGGTATCAGTCCGAGTCGCTGCAGGGCGGCGAGCAGGCGGAAGGTGTTGCCGCCGCCGACGAAGAGCGCCTGCGCTGACGCGACAGCGGCGACAGGGTCGGCGGCCTCGTGCAGGCTGCGCACCCCGATGCCGTGCGGCTCGAATGCGGCCCGCACGGTCGCCGTGTACGCTTCGTGGTCACCGCCGGCGAAGGGCACGAAGGTGATCTCGGTCACCCCGTTCAGGAAGGCGAGGATCTCGGGCAGCGCGTGCTCGAGGTAACCGTGGCCGGGGCTGGTGCAGTTGGCGAGGAGGAGCAGTTGCATGGGATCCTTCCGATCGGGATGATTCTCCGGCGCGCCCGTCGTGAGACCCGATACGGCCCATTCCGTCGCTCGAAAGGTGATCCTACCTTCCTCCGCAAGGGGCCCAAAGAGGTCCAGGTTCCTAGGATGGGATCACGCCCATCGACCACGGAGGTCATCATGTCTGCCATCGACTCGCAACTGCCCGAACTGCCGTCATCCGTCGAACTGGGGATGGGTCAGGGCGGCCTCGCCGTGGCCCGCGTGTTCGCCCGCGCCGGCACCGCCGAGATCTACCTCCGCGGCGCACATGTGAGCGCCTGGGCGCCCACCGGCGGCAGCCCGGTGATCTGGATGAGCGAGCAGAGCGAATACGCGCCGGGGGTGCCGCTACGCGGCGGGGTACCGATCTGCTTCCCCTGGTTCGGTGCGCACCCCACGGATGCCACTGCCCCGTCGCACGGGTTCGCCCGACTGGCCGACTGGCGGCTCGCCGAGGCGCGCGAAGCCGGCGATGACGTGGTGCTGGTCTTTGTGCTCACCGACACGGAGGCCACCCGGGCGTCGGCCTGGCCACACCGGTTCGAGGCGCGTTACACGGTCACCGTCGGTGCCCAGCTGGCGCTCTCGCTGCAGGTCACCAACCTCGACACGGCGCAGCTGAGCTACGAGGAGGCCCTGCACACCTACCTCGCCGTCGCCGACATCCGCCAGACCGAGGTGTCGGGTCTGGAGGGCGCCCCGTTCACCGACCGCCTCACCGGCCCGCGCCCCGCCGAGAGCGAGCCGGTGCGCTTCGATGCCGAAACCGACCGGATCTACCTGGACAGCACGGCCGCCACGACGGTGACGGATACCGCAACCGGCCGGCAGATCACCATCACGAAGCAGGGCTCGGCGAGCACCGTCGTGTGGAACCCGTGGATCGACAAGGCCGCCGCGATGGCCGACTTCGGCGACAACGAGTACACCGGCATGGTGTGCGTGGAGACCTGCAACATCCGCGACAACGCGATCACCCTGGCGCCGGGTGCCGGCCACGAGATGAGCGTGCGGTACTCGGTGGCCTGAGCCGGGCGGCGGATGCGGCGCGACTCGGCCCGGCTCGGCCCGGCCCGGCCCGGCCCGCCTGCAGTATGCGGGGTAGGCGCCGTTATGCGGGTGGCGCGCCGCCCGCATAACGGCGCGTGGCCCGCACAACGAGGAACATCACGCCGCGGCAGGCGCCGCGTGGCGCCCCGGCCGACGTCGCACACGGTAGGCGCGCTCCCCCTCTCCGGCAAGGTGCCGGCCGGAGCTGACCCGCCCGCCGCACCACACCACACGGCACGGCACCGCACCGCACGGCACGGCACCGCACGGAATTCCCCGACCGGTCGGGACGTTGCCTCCTGTGATGCCTATTTCCAGCGAAGCCCTGCCCGTTCCAGATCCCGACACCGCCGGCCCCACCGGCACCCCGAGCCAGCCCGGTCGCACCGCCCTCGTCGCGGGCGCAAGCGGCATCGCCGGATCGGCGCTGGTGGACCTGCTCACAGCCGAGGGCTGGAGCGTCATCGCCCTCTCCCGCACCCCCGTCGCCGCGCGGCCCGGCGTGATCCCGGTCAGCGCCGACCTCCGCAGTGTCGACTCGCTGCGCACCGCCCTGGCCCCACACTTGCCCACCCACGTGTTCTTCACCGCGTGGCTCCGACAGGACACCGAGGCGGAGAACATCGTCGTCAACTCCGCCATGGTGCGCGACCTGCTCAGCGCCCTGGCTGACGCCCCGGTGCAGCACGTGGCCCTGATGACCGGGCTCAAGCAGTACCTCGGCCCGTTCGAGGCCTATGGCCAGGGCGAGGTTCCCGACACCCCGTTCCACGAAGACGAACCGCGCCTGTCGGTGGAGAACTTCTACTACGCGCAGGAGGACGAGCTCTGGGCCGCCGCCCGGGCGCGCGGCTTCACCTGGTCGGTGCACCGCGCCCACACCGTGATCGGCCACGCCGTCGGCAACGCCATGAACATGGGCTCCACGCTGGCCGTCTACGCCGCCATCTGCAAGGAACTGGATCGCCCGTTCATCTTCCCGGGGTCCGAGACCCAGTGGAACGGCGTCACCGACATGACCGACGCCGGCCTGCTCGCCGACCAGATGGTCTGGGCCGCCACCACCCCGGCCGCCGCGGACACCGCCTTCAACATCGTCAACGGCGACACCTTCCGCTGGCGCTGGCTCTGGCCGCGCCTGGCCGCTCACTTCGGCGTCGTGCCGGAGGGCTTCGCCGGCGCCCCGCGGCCGCTCGAGACGCAGATGACGGATGCCCAGCCGGTCTGGGACCGCATCGTGGCCGGCCACGGCCTCGTCGAGTCCGACCTGACCCGGCTGGCGTCCTGGTGGCACACCGACGCCGACCTCGGTCGCGCCATGGAGGTGTTCGCCGACATGGGCCGCAGCCGGGCGGCCGGCTTCACCGGTTACCGCAACACCGAGCAGGCGTTCCTGGACCTGTTCGCCAGGTACCGCGCCGAGCGTCTCATTCCCTAGGCGGAGCCGCCGGAGCGAGCCGGCCGATAGTCTCCAGGCATGATCGTTTCGGGAATCGTCCTCATGCTCGGCGGCATCCTGGTGGCGGCGGTCAGCGAGGCCGCCGCTCGCGGGCGACTCGGGGTCAACTCGGTGGCGGGCATCCGCATGCGCGCCCTGATGATGTCCGAGGCGGCCTGGATCGCCGGCCACCGGGCCGCCCGGATCCCGGTGGGCCTGGCCGGACTGGTCATGTTCCTCACCGGCGCCGCCGTCCTCGCGCTGCGTCCGGACGAGGACACGACCGGACCCCTCGTGCTCGCGGCCGCGGCCGTGGCGGTGGTCCTCGTCCTGATCGGTGCGGCCGTGGCAACCCCGGCCGCGCACCGCGCGTTTGAGCTCGTCGACGAGGACGAGCAGCACTAGCGGCTCAGGACGCCAATCGCTCGGAGGCGCCGGCGCCGACTCTGTCAGCGGCACGTCCGGGCTCGCTGATCTCCGCCCACACCGCATCCAGCGAGAGCCCGAGGACCTCGGCGATCGCCGCGATGGTCGGGAACGCCGGAGTCGCGATTCGGCCGGACTCGATCTTCCGAAGGGTCTCCGGCGAGACGCCGGCAGCCAGCGCGGTGTGCAGCATCGAAACCTCCCCCCTGGCCGAACGCAGGAGGGCGCCGAGGCGCGCTCCACGGTCGAGCTCTGCGGGTGTGAGCGGCAATCTGACCATGACACCGATTCTACCGGGATAATATGGCCGGTATAGTTATTGGTTTCCCGCGAAAGGTGCCGCATGATCGAAATCCTGACCCCCACCGAACTGACCCGAGCGCGAGAGTCGGGCGCCCTGGTCGCCGACATCCTGCACACGCTCAAGCGCCGCAGCACGGTGGGGACCAACCTCCTGGACCTCGACAGGTGGGCGCAGGCCATGATCGTCGAGGCCGGCGCATCGTCCTGTTACGTCGACTACGCGCCATCCTTCGGCCGCGGGCCGTTCGGCCACTACATCTGCACGTCAGTCAACGACGCGGTGCTGCACGGGCTGCCCCACGACTACGCCCTGGCCGACGGGGACCTGCTCACTCTCGACCTCGCCGTGTCCACCAACGGGATCGCCGCGGACTCGGCCATCAGCTTTCTCGTGGGTGACTCGAAGCCCGCGGAGAGCGTCACGATGATCGACGCGACCGAACGAGCCCTGGCCGCCGGGATCGCCGCCGCCGCGCCAGGAGCGCAGATCGGGGATATCTCCGCCGCCATCGGCTCCGTCCTCAGCGCGGCGGGCTACCCGATCAACCTGGAATTCGGCGGTCACGGCATCGGATCGACCATGCACCAGGACCCGCACGTGTCGAACGATGGGCGACCCGGCCGCGGCTACCGACTGCGCCCCGGCCTGCTGCTGGCCCTGGAACCGTGGGTCATGGTGGACACGGCTGCGCTGATCACCGACGCCGACGGCTGGACCCTGCGCAGCGCGACGGGCTGCCGCACGGCACACAGCGAGCATACGATCGCGATCACCGAGGACGGCGCCGAGATCCTCACCCTGCCGACACGGACGAACTCGAGAGGCCCCGCGTTTACATGAGGTGATCAGGAGACTTCGGTAAACTACCCTGAGGTGAGCTGGGAAGTCTGGTCAGCATTCGCATGACCGACCCCAAACCCTCTGGAGTGCCTTGCCACACGACACCCCCATTCCTTCCGCCCCGCAGACGGTTCCCTCGCGCGGCAGCTACCGCGAGAAGCTCCGCATCGGCGCGATCCTGCGCAAGGAGACCGTCGGCGGTTTCCTGCTGGTCTTCGCGGCCGCCGTCGCGTTGATCTGGGCCAACTCGCCCGCCGCAGACAGCTACTTCGCCCTGCGCGATTTCCGCATCGGCTATGAGCCGTGGCACCTGGAGCTGAGCCTGGGCGCCTGGGCGGCCGACGGGCTGCTGGCGATCTTCTTCTTCCTGGTGGGCCTGGAGCTCAAGAAGGAGTTCGTGGCCGGTGACCTGCGCTCCCCGTCCCGGGCGATCGTGCCCGTCGCCGCCGCGATGGGCGGCGTGGCCGTGCCCGCGCTGTTCTATGCCGGCGTCAACCTGGTCAGCCCGGAGACCCTGCAGGGCTGGGCTATCCCCACGGCCACCGACATCGCCTTCGCGGTGGCGGTCCTGGCCATCGTGGGCTCGCACCTGCCCAGCGCCCTGCGCATCTTCCTGCTCACCCTGGCCGTGGTCGACGACCTGCTGGCCATCTCGATCATCGCCGTGTTCTACTCCGACGACGTGCAGGTCGGCCCGCTGCTGCTCGCCCTGATCCCGCTGGCCCTGTACACCTTCCTGGCACAGAAGTACCGGCGCTTCTTCGCCGATCGGGCCTGGGCGGCCTGGTTGATCCTGCTGCCGTTGGGCTTCGCCACCTGGGCGCTCGTCCACGCCGGTGGCATCCACGCCACCGTGGCCGGTGTGCTGCTCGGCTTCGCCGTGCCGGTCATCCACCGCCGCACCCGCCCGGGCGTGGCCGCCGAGGAGGGGCCCGGCCTGTCGGAGACCTTCGAACACCGGTTCCGCCCGCTCTCGGCCGGTTTCGCCGTGCCGGTTTTCGCGTTCTTCTCCGCCGGCGTCACCGTGGGCGGCTGGGACGGCCTGGTGGGCGCCCTCACCGACCCCGTCGCGATCGGCATCATCGTGGGCCTCGTGCTCGGCAAGCCCGTGGGCATCGTGGGCACCACCTGGCTGATGACCAGGCTCACCCCGGTGAAGCTCGATCCGGCGCTCCGCTGGATCGACCTGATCGGCGTGGCGGTTCTGGCGGGCATCGGCTTCACGGTGTCGCTGCTCATCGCCGACCTGAGCTTCGGTGCCGGCTCTCTCACCAACGACCACGCCAAGGTAGGTATCCTCGTGGCGTCGATCACCGCCGCCCTGCTCGCCTCGGTGATCCTGCGCGCCCGCAATCGCCTCTACCACCGCATCGAACAGGCCGACGCGGTGGATGCCGACGGTGACGGCATCCCGGGTGCCTACCAGCAGGGCGAACCCGACCGCACCCCGGCCGACTGACGCCGACGGGCCGACGCCGACGGGCCGGCGCCGACGGGCCGGCGCCGGCCGGGTCAGGCGTTCAGGGAGTACATGCTGAGCGCGTTGCCGTCCGGATCGGTGAAGTCGAAGTAGTCCACGGCCCCCGGCACGTGCTCGAGAGTGCCGAGAATCACGCCCAGCCCGGTGAGGCGTTCGTACTCGGCGGAGGCGTCTGGCACGCCCAGCCGCAGGGTGACCTGGGCGCCCGAGCGCTTCGGCGGCTCCTCGCTGAGTTGCAGGTCGATGGGACCGACCACAAATTCGATCACCCCTGGGGCCGGTTCCACCGAGGGAGTGGACACCTCGAACACCCGCCGGTACCAACGCTCGGCGGCCGGCAGATCGCGAACGGGCAGGCCTACGGTTACGCTCGTCACCTTCATACCGGCCATCTCAGCGCGTGGCCGGCGCGCGCGCAAGGGCCCGCACCCGCGTGAGCGGATGCGGGCCCCGAGCGCTGCCGGCTACGCGGCTACTCGTAGCGGAGCGACTCGATGGGGTCCTGACGAGCGGCACGGAGCGCCGGGATGGTGCCGGCCAGGAACGCCAGGCCCATGACCACCAGGACGATCGTGGCGAGCGCCGCCGGGTCGAACGCCACCAGAGTGAGCCCGGGCAGGTCGGCCAGCAGGGTGTCGGCCAGCAGCGCGTTGGCGCCGGTGCCGGCCAGCATGCCCACGGCGACGCCGAGCGCGCTGCCCATCAGGCCGATGAACACGGCCTCCAGGCTGAACAGGCCGAAGATCTTGCCGCCGCCCAGGCCCATGGCCTTCATCAGGCCGATCTCCCGGGTGCGCTCCTGCACGCTCATCAGCAGCGTGTTGACGATGCCGAAGCCGGCGGCCAGCAGGGCGATCACGGCGAAGGCGTTGAGCACCAGCACGATGCCGTCGATGACGGCCTTGAAGGAGCCGATCTGGTCTTCCACCGTGGTGCCGGTGTAGCCCAGGTCGGTCAGGTCGGCCTTGAGCGTGGCCAGGTCTGCCTCGCTACCGGTCGGATCGAACCGGACGACGGCCTGCGCGTAGCTGTCCTTGCTGGTCTCGGACAGGCCCACACTCTGGGCGTCGTAGAGCGCCTCGGTGAGCACCTCGTTGGCCGTGAACGCCGTCGAGCCCGTCAGGCCTTCCTCTGAGACGCCGACGATGGTGGCGGTCAGCTCGGACTGGGTTCCCGTGACGTCGGTGATGGCCAGGGTGAGCGTGGCGCCCAGGGCGTCGGCGTCATCCGCGAAGCCCAGGGGCGCGACGAACGAGACCGGGATGGCGACCTGGTAGTCGCTGCTTTCCGCGTCGGGTTCTGCGCCCGCGGCGAGGTCCAGCGCCATGCCGGGGATGAAGCTCCCCACGTTGGCCTCGTAGGCGGTGCCGTCGGCCACCTGGACGAAGTCGGGCCTCACGCTCAGCTGCGGCTGGACGGAGAGGACGCCGTCAACGGCGCCGATCGTGTCGAGGTCGTCGGAGGTGAGCGCGATCAGGCTGGATCCCGGAGCGCCGGGTGGCGAGTTCGGGGAATCGATGGCGACCGCGGAGGGATCGTACTCGACCGGACCATCCGTGCTGTCTTCGGCCGCCTTGGTGACCGTGATGACGTCGTCGGCGCCGATCGAGGCGACAGTCGTGTCGATGTACTGGTTGATTCCCGTGCCGACCCCGCTGGTGAGGGTGAGGGTGAACGCGCCGATGAAGATCGAGAGCACCGTGAGGGTGGTGCGGGTCTTGCTGCGCAGGCTGTTCCTGACGGCCGAGCGGATCAGGTCGAAGGCGTTCATGCGCGCACCTCCCCGGTGCTCGTGGCCGAGGCCGGGGTGGCGGGCACCGCGTGCAGGCTATCGACGATGAGGCCGTCGCGGATGTACACCCGACGGTCGCAACGCGCCGCGAGGTCTTCGTCGTGGGTCACGATGATCAGGGTGATGCCGTTGTCCTTCTGCAGCGAGAACAGGATGTCCTCCACGACCTTGCCGGTGGCGGAGTCGAGGTTGCCGGTGGGTTCGTCGGCGAAGATCACGCTGGGATTGTTCACCAGCGCCCGGGCGATCACCACCCGCTGCTTCTGGCCGCCGGAGAGGTCGGTGGCCTTGTTCTTGGCCTTGTCGGCCAGTTCCAGCTGCTCCAGGGCCGCCATCCCGCGGCGTTTGCGTTCGGCGCCGCCGATGCCGGCGATCTGCAGCGGCAGTGTCACGTTGTCGAGCACGCTGGTGTTGGGGGTGAGGAAGAACTGCTGGAACACAAAACCGAAGGTCTCGTTGCGGGTCTGGTTGACGACCTTGCCGCTCAGCGCGCTGGCATCGCGGCCGCTGAGCTCGACAGCACCGGAGCTGGGGTTGTCGAGCAGCGCCAGCAGGTGCATCAGGGTGGACTTGCCCGACCCGCTCTTACCGACGATGGCGATGGACTCGCCCTGGTGGATGTCGAGCGAGACCCCCTTGAGGGCGTCGAACCGGGTGGCGCCGCGGCCATACGACTTGTGTATGTCGCGGGCGGCGAGAATGGGCACGGTCATGGCTGGGCTCTCCTGTGGATGCGGCGGGTGCCGCTGTGTTGTGCGGGCTGCGCGTCGGCGGGCAGCGGGGGTTGGCGTGCCGTTCAACCGGCCACTTCGCGACCGGCCCAACGACACGACTCCAGTCTCCCGGACGTGTCCAGGCCCCGGCGTCCTCCGGCCGTAGGAACCTGCCGGTACCGCCGCTGACACGGTTTCTGCCGGTGCCGGCCCCGGCGTACCACCAACGCAGTACGCCGGGCGCCCGCGCCCGCGGGCTGCCTCCGCCCGGATCGATTGACAGAATGGGTCTGACCCGATCCGCGGGCGGGAGGAACAGTATGCCGAGCCAGCGCACGCGTGCATCCGAGACCGGCCCCGGCCTGCCACTCCCCCGCCGCGGCAGTACCGATCCGGCCCCTGGCACCTTTTCGCCGTTGTCGCGGCTGCCGTTCTGGCTGCGCGACCTGCTCGCGGTTCTGCTCGTACTCGGCCCCGGTTTCGCGGGCACCGACTTCAGCGGCACCGTGTTCTCGAGCCCCGCCGCCGCTGTGCTGGTGGCTGCCTCGGCCGGGTCGATGTTGTTGCGCCGGCGGGCGCCGCTGGTCGGCGCATCCGTGGCCGTGGTGGCCTGCGTGCTCGGCCTGGCGGTGGACGGGCCGATCGTGTCGTATCTGCTGGCCGTTCTGGTCGGGGTGTTCTCCGTGGCCGCGCGGATGCCCCGGCGCACCTCGCTGCTCTTCTCCGGCTGCACCGTGGTGCTCCTGGCCGGCGCCACCCTCGCCTTCCTCGACTCGTCCTGGCACGACGCCCGCGCGATGCTGCAGCTGGCGGCGTTCGTGGGCTTCGCCACCGCCGCCGGCGATGCAAACCGGTCGCACGCCGCCTACATCCGGGGCATCACCGAGCGGGCCCGCCGTGCCGAGGAGACCAAGGAGTCCGAGGCCCTGCGCCGGGTGGCGGAGGAGCGCCTGCGCATCGCCCGCGACCTGCACGACCTGCTCGCGCACCAGATCGCGGTGATCAACCTGCACTCCAGCGTCGCCTCCCAGGCGCTGCCCGACCGGCCGGACGACGCCGAGACGTCGCTGGCCACCATCCGTGCGGCCGCCCGCACCGTACTCGGCGAGATCGGCAGCCTGCTCAACGTGCTGCGCGCCACGGATGCCGGCGGAACCGGCCTGGCGTCGGCTCCCGTCGCCGGGCTCGCCGACCTGGAACCGCTGTTGATCGACTTCGAACGCAGCGGGCTGCGCGTGGAGCACCGGCTGGCCGGCACCCCGAGACCGCTCCCCGGCGCCGTCGACATGGTGGCGTTCCGGGTGGTGCAGGAGGCGCTGACGAATGCGCACAAACACGGCGCCGACCACACCGCGTTGCTGCACCTGGACTACCGGCCGGCGGGCCTGGAGATCACGGTGACCAATACCGTGGCCGCGCAACCCCGCGTCGGATCGGCGGCGGCGGACACCGCGGCCGGCGCCGGGCACGGTCTGCTCGGCGCCAGGGAACGAGTGGGGTCGGTGGCCGGCCGGCTCACCGCCACCAGGGGCCCCGGCCCGGTCTTCAGGTTCACCGCCTGGCTGCCCACCGATCCCGCCGACACCATGACACCGGCCGGTGCCGACGCACCTGTTCCGAGAGAACCCGCAGACCCCCGACCGAATGGTGCCTCATGATCTCCGTGGTTCTCGCCGACGACCAGTCCCTGATCCGCACAGCCGTGGCCGAGCTCGTGTCGCACGAGCCCGGCTTCAGCGTGGCCGGGCAGGCCGGCAACGGGCGCGAAGCCGTGGATCTGGTGCGGGCGCTGCGCCCGGACATCGTGCTGATGGACATCCGGATGCCCGTGATGGACGGCATCCAGGCGACCGCGGCGATCTGCGCCGACCCGGAGCTGGCCGGCACCCGCATCATCGTGCTCACCACCTTCGAGGAAGACGAGTACGTGCTGCAGGCCCTGCGCGCGGGCGCCAGCGGATTCGTCGGCAAGGGAACCGAGGCGCCCGACCTGATGAACGCCATCCGCACGGTGCACGGCGGCGACGCCCTGCTCTCGCCGCGCGCCACGAAGGCCCTGATCGACAGGTACACGGCGCCCGTCGAGCCGGCCGCGCTCTCGGTTCCGCCGGCACTGGCACTGCTCACCGAGCGGGAGCGGGAGATCCTGCTGCTCGTGGGCCGCGGCCACGCCAACAGCGCGATCGCCGAGGAGCTGGTGATCTCCCCGCACACCGCCAAGACCCACGTGAACCGCATGATGACCAAGCTCGGCGCGCACGACCGTGCCCAGCTGGTGATCGTCGCCTACGAGTCGGGCCTGCTCGTGCCCGGCGGGACGGCGTAGCCACCCGCGGGCAACTCGCCGTCAGCGGTAGTGCTGTTCGCCGCGGGCGGCCTTCTCGACCACGTCCCGGACACGTGCGGCCCGCACCGCGGGGGTTTTGATGTTGGCCAGCCGGAAGTAGATCCGGAACCGGTCCACCTTCGTCAGCGAGGCCAGGTACGCGGCCGCCGCCGGGTCGGCGTCCAGGGCCGCCTGCAGGTCCGGCGGGGCGACGGCATCCCGTTGCCGGTAGGCGGCGTCCCACCGGCCATCCGCCTGAGCCCGCTCGATCTCCGCGATCCCGGCCGGCCGCATCCGCCCCTCGTCGATGAGCCGCGCCACGTGCTCCCGGTTGATCTGCGACCACGGGCTGTTCTTGCGTCGCGGTGAGAAGCCGGTGAGAGTGTAGTCGTCATCGAGCCGGTTGGTCTGACCGTCGATCCAGCCGTAGCAGAGCGCCACGTCCAGGGCCTCCGACCAGGTCATTCCCGAAGCTTTCGAGTTCTTCTTACGCAGCTTCAGGCGCACGCCGCCGTCATCGGGCTCGCCGGCCAGGTAGGCCTCCCATTCCTGAACGGTGACGTCGAGGATGACTCGGTCCTGCATTCCCACCATGCGCTTATTTTACGGATGCTCGCGCAGTGCATTTCTCCTGACTTCGCGGCGCCCGCGGCGTAGCATCGGCCGTGGCGGGCACCGCTGACGGCATCGGGATGGGCCCGGGCCCGGTCTCCCGCGAAGGAATGGTGTGACGATGACGAACACGACCATGCAGATGATGGAAATGCACATGAAGGACATGCCCATGCAGGGGATGGACATGATGCTGATGCAGGAATGCATCGAGGCGTGCTCAGCCTGCGAGCAGGCCTGCACGATGTGCGCGGACTCGATGATGGGTGAGGGTATGGCGACGGGGCGAAGCCTGTGCGCCACCATGGCCGACCTGGCAGGCACCATGATGCGTGCGATGCTGCGCCCGAACGGGATGCACATGGAGGGCATGATGGCCATGCACACGGCCACCATGACGATGGCGACCGCCTGCGCCGAGGAGTGTATGAAGCACGCCGGCATGAGCGAGGACGCTCGGATGTGCGCCGAGGCGTGCCGTCAGTGCGCGATGGCCTGCCAGAAGATGATGGACGCCATGACCGGGATGATGCCCACGAGCTGACCCGTGGCCGAACCGACCGCTGCGAGTGGGCCGCTTGGAGGGCTGAGTGCCGGGAGGGCTGACTAGAGCCGCACGACGCTGACACGGCTGCGGCCGCTCGCGAGCACGTTGTAGACGGAGTGCAACGCCACCGGCGCTCCGGCGCTGAGGTGCGCCGTCAGGTCGGCGTGGTTCCAGACCCACACCGTGGCTGTGTCGCTGTCGGCGGCGGTGTCGTCGGGTCCGAACAGGGCGATCCCGATCCACCCGTCGGACGTCGCACGCAGCACGATGCCGTCGGCCCACTTGCTCGGGGTGGCCTCGGCGACCCGCACGTGGATGGGTTGGGTCGCGTGGCCGGCTCCGTGGTTGACGCAGCCATCGCCACCCGTGCTGTTGCACTGCAGGATGTGCAGCGGTTGCGTGATCATTGAGCCTCCTTCACGATCGGCGTTCGTTGCCTCGAGTGTAGGTTCGCGATTTTGGGCTGTCACGCCGGTGCCGTCACAGAACGACACAGACTACGAGCGGTCAGCACCCGACGGGGAACCCGGAACCAGTCGCGGCACCAACCCCACCAGGATCACCATGCCGACCAGCTCGACCAGAGTCTGCGTCACCACGGCCAGCGGCGCCAGGGCCAGGGAGGCCGGCAGGGCGAGGGCCAACGGCAGTACCACCAGCGAGTTGCGGGTGGCGCCGCTGAAGATCAGGGCGCGGGAGGCCGGCACGTCGAGGCCGGCGAGCCGGGCGGCGACCATACCGACCCCGACCAGGATGACCAGGAAGGCGACGTAGAGCGGGACGAGGGTGAGCAACGCCGCGGCCTGGGCCCCCACTGCTGCCAGCTGCGACCCGACGACCACCGCGAGGGTGGCCATCATCAGCGGCACCATGAGCGCCTGCAGGAGGGCCACGATGGCGCGGGCCGCCCCGGCCACCCGTCGCCTGCGGGCACCGAACTGCACCGCCGCCGCGGCGGCGAGGGGCAGCACGATCAGGGCCAGGAACGCCTCGACGAACGGGCCCACCTCGATCAGCGCCACCGCGGCAGGCCCGGCGAACAGCGTCAGGTAGACCGGCAACAGCACGATCTGCAGCAGCATCAGCAACGGCGTGGCGGCCAACAGCTTGTCGCGGGCCCCACCGGCCAGCCCGGTGAACACGATCACATAGTCCACGCACGGGGTGAGCAGCACCAGCAGCACCCCCAGGAGCAGGGCCCGGTCGGCGGCGACGAACCGGCTGAGGCCGAAGACCACCACGGGTACGATCCCGAAGCTGACCGTGAGGACGGCACCCACAAAGCGGAGGTCCAGGAACGATCGCCCGACGCTCACGAGCGGCACACCCAGGAAGGTGGCGAACAGCAGCAGCCCGAGCAGCGGGGTGATGGCGACCGAGAGCATGGGGGCCGTGCCGGGGGCCAGCCAGCCGACCAGGGCGCCGAGCGCTATCGCGGCCAGGTACAGCGCCACCTGGCGGTGTTCCAGCCGCTGCACGATCCCCGCCATGCTCCCACCCTAGAGGCGGGCGAGAGGCCGGGCGGATACGGCGACGCCGGGTCACCGGCCCGCCCAGGTGTCATCGTCGCTGCCTATAGTGGTGGGATGACTACCGACAACACGAAGAACCCGAAGATCCCCGACGGCTCCACGGAGGTCAGCAGCGAAGAGACCGAACGCACCGAGAAGCTCGCGGACGGATCGCAGAGCGACGACAGTTCCCCGACCGAGGACGACACAGCGTCCGGCGGTCCGGCAGACTGACCTGCCGCCTGACCTGCCGCGCCGTTCCCGGCGCCCCACAGCCGCAACCCGGCACGACCCACGCCATACGTTCCGCCAACAGAATCGGTAACACTCGCACCATGATCGACGGCTCCCCCGACTTCCGCGACAGCGGCCTGCAGTTCCCCGATTCCTTCGTCTTCGGTTCCGCGACGGCCTCGTATCAGATCGAGGGTGCCGTCGACGAAGACGGCCGCGGCCCCTCGATCTGGGACACCTTCTCGCACACTCCGGGCGCGGTGCAGAACGGCGACACCGGCGATGTGGCCGACGATCATTACCACCGGCTCGAAGCCGACCTGGACCTGATCCAGAGCCTGGGCCTGGACGCATACAGGTTCTCGATCGCCTGGCCGCGCATCCAGCCGACCGGTCGCGGACCCGTGAACGCGGCCGGCCTTCACTTCTACGAACGACTCGTCGACGGACTCATCAAGCGCGGCGTGACCCCGGTGGTCACCCTGTACCACTGGGACCTGCCGCAGGCTCTGGAAGACGAGGGCGGCTGGACCAACCGCGACACCGCATACGCGTTCGCGGACTACGCGCGGCTCGTCGGCGCGGCACTCGGCGACCGGGTGCCGGTGTGGACCACCCTCAACGAACCGTGGTGCTCCGCCTTCCTCGGCCACGGCTCCGGCGAGCACGCACCTGGCCGGCAGGACAACGCCGCCGCCCTGACCGCCGCGCACCACCTCAACCTGGCCCACGGGCTCGGTGTGAGTGCGCTGCGGGAGGTCGTGCCCGCGACCGCGCAGATCTCGGTCACCCACAATCTGCACGTGATCCGCGGGGACGCCGACTCGGTGCGGCGCATCGAGGCCGTGGGCAACCGGATCTTCACTGGTCCGATGCTGCACGGCGCCTATCCCGCCGACCTGATCGAGGACACCGCCGCCATCACCGACTGGGCGTTCGTGCGGCCCGGCGACGAGGAGCTCATCCACCAGCCGATCGACGTGCTGGGCATCAACTACTACAACACCACCCTGGTGGGGCCGGCCGCGGGAGCGGCCCACGCGGCAGACTCGGCGGCGGGAGCCGCCTCGCGCGCTTCGGCCTTCCCCGGCACCGACGACATTCCCCGGCTCGACCAGCCCGGCCCGTTCACCGAAATGGACTGGAACATCGAACCCAGCGGGCTTCTGCAACTCCTCGAGGCGATGCGGGACGAGTTCCCCGGCCTGCCGCTGATGGTCACCGAGAACGGGGCGGCGTTCGAGGATGTCGTCACGATCGACGACCAGGGCGTGGCAGCGGTGCACGACGACAACCGGGTGGACTACCTGCGTCGGCACTTCACGGCGGCGCATCGTGCCATCCAGAACGGCGTCGACCTGCGCGGCTACTTCGTCTGGTCGCTGATGGATAACTTCGAGTGGGCCTACGGGTTCTCGAAGCGATTCGGTATCGTTCGGGTGGACTACGAGACCCAGGAGCGCACCCTCAAGGACAGCGCCCTCTGGTACCGCACGCTGATCGAAACCCGCCGGCTCCCCTAGCCGTTCGGGGCCGAGCGGTCCTCGTCCTTCGGATTCCGGCGCAGGTGCACGTCGGTGATGGTGACGTTCACCGCGACGATGTTCAGCTCGGTGTGGTGCAGCAGGGACGTCGTGATGGCCTCCCGCAGCTGCTGCGCGGTCTGCGGCATCCGCTCGCCCCAGAACATGCTCGCCTCGACGTTCACCGTGACCGGGCTGCCGGGGGTCGCCACGTCGCCCTCCAGACGGCAGCGACCGATGAAGGTGCCGGCGACGGCGTCGCCGGCCGAACGGATCAGGCCCCTGACGGCGCCTTCGGTCAGGCTCAGGTCGGCCTTGGGTGAGGAGTGCGAGACCGGGATCGAGCGTCCCGCCCTGGCCTCCCGGTGGATGTTGCTGAGGATGCCGGTGACCCAGCTGTCGTCGCGTTCGGGCTCGGACGCGACGTCGTCGTCGAGGATGTTCTTGGCCATCGCCCGGAATCGGGTGAGCGCGTCGAAGGCGATCCGGTTTTCCGGCGCCTTGTTCAGGAAATCGTCCGTCGGGGACTCGCCGCGGTCCATGATTTCGCTGAGCTGCTCGAGGAGGTCTTTGTCGGCGTCGTCGTCGTGACGTGGTGTCATCGCCATTCCTCCATCTCCTGCATCAGCTTCTGCCTGGCCCTGGCCAGGAGACCGCGAACCGTCGACGGAGGCAAATCAAGTTCCTCGGCGATCTCGGCGTAACTGTGCCCGCCAATCTCCCGCAGCGTCCAACACTCCCGCTGCGCTTCGCTCAGAGTACCGAGTGCACGCGTGAGCCGCTCGCGCTGCGATGCCGCTTCGGCCCTCTGGTGGGGAGATTCCGACTCCGGTGCCGGCGCATCCCACTCACCCAGGGGCTGGTCCTGCTTACGCGCACGGATGCGGTCGATCGCCTTGCGGCTGGTGATTCTCATGAGCCAGGCCTTCGTGGCGGCGGGGTCCTGCAACTCGGGCAGACGTTCCCAGGCGGTGATGAAGGTCTCCTGAACCACATCGTCGGAATCGCTGTTGGAGCCCAGAATGCGAGTGGCATAGGCGCGCATCAGCGGCCCGTGGCGGCGGACGAGCACCTCGAAGGCGCGCAGGTCGCCATCCGCGGCACGGGCGGCGAGTATCGAGTCTGCGGCGTCGCCGAGGGGCGCACGCTCCATCGACCCCGTACCTGCCACCGGAGACCTCTCTCTACTCAAGACCAATCTCGCCGACGGATTTCGTGACGAACCGGCCGTGAGATGCGTCTGAACAGTATCAATGAGAATCGGCAAGAGAAAAATCGCCCACCGCACTCTTCGTGCAGCATAGTGACTATCTCACCATCCAGCTTTATTGTCACAGCAGTTCCGCGCCAGCGCGGTCGACGAGCACAGGAGCCCGCCTCATGACCAGCCTCACCCCCGATATCGGTTCGGTCCGCACCGATCTGCCCGCCGGCACATCGCGCGGCAGCACCGTCATCAACGATGCCGTTGTCGCCAAGATCGCCGGCCTCGCCGTCCGCGAGGTCACCGGTGTGCACGCCCTCGGCGGCGGCGCCGCTCGCGCCCTCGGTGCCATCCGCGATGCGATCGGCAGCACCGACCGCAGCCAGGGCGTGAGCGTCAAGGTCAACGGGCCGCACGTCGCCGTCGACCTGAGCATCGTGGCGGAGTACCCGCTGCCGCTGCAGCAGGTCGCCGACGATGCCCGGACCGCGATCATCGACGCCATCGAGACTCTCGTGGGCCTGGACGTCACCGAGGTCAACGTCACCATCAACGACGTGCACCTGCCTGACGAAGCCGACGAGACCGACGAGGTTTCGCAGCCATGAGCGGTTCGAGCGTGACCGTCACCCCGCACGGCGCAAACCGCATCACCGCGCGCGCGATGACCAGACTGGTCTCGGCCGTGGCCGCCGACGCCCTCGCCGTGCAGCCCAGCCAGGTCAAGGTCGACGTGGCCGACGCGGCCGGCCGCCTGGACCTCACCGTGCGCACCCCTCTCCG
Source organism: Cryobacterium sp. TMB1-7 (assembly GCF_004402435.1). Lineage (NCBI taxonomy): Bacteria > Bacillati > Actinomycetota > Actinomycetes > Micrococcales > Microbacteriaceae > Cryobacterium > Cryobacterium sp. TMB1-7. The sequence continues at coordinate 18,128 of NZ_SOFZ01000026.1, read as the reverse complement.
CCTGCTGCCGCTCGACCGGGGCGAGACGGATACGTCGGTCGACGATGCCCTCGACCGGACCGAACGCGCGCAGCACGACATCCGCGGCACCGTGGCCACCCTCACCGGGGCGGACATCGCCGGGGTGACCGTGCGCCTCACCGGCGCCGGCAGTCGACCGCCCACACCGGTGGACTGACCTCCCTCCCTCCGCACGACACCACAAAGGAACACCACGCCATGACCCGCACGATCCCCTCCTCGGCCCCCGGCACGCTCGCAGCGCGCCAGGCCGTTGCGGCACTGCAGCTGCGTCACCCGGCGGGCCGGGCCACCCGGTCCACGTACACTCAGCAGCCGCGCCGGGAGATCCCCTCGTCATGGTCGGTCGTTGCCATCGCGCTGGCTTCGGTCATCATCGCCGGATGCCTCTACTTCGGCGCCGAACTCGTCCTCGCGCTGCTCGACCGGCCCGCGCTGATCGCTGCCCCCGGCGATGTCCTGCGCTACCTGGGCCAGGTGAACCTGAGCACACCGGTCATGGTGATCCTGGTGGCGGGCGTTGGCACTGTGCTCGTGCTGGCGGCGCTGCTGCCCGAGCGTCAGGAACGACCCGAGGTTGAGGCCATCACCTACGACTCGTTGCGACCGACCCTGCTGCCCACGGTCATGATCCGCCGCATGGACCTGTGACCGACCCAACAACCAAGCCGACCATCCCGAACCACCCCCAAGAGAAAGAGAGAACACGATGAGTGCATCAGACAAGGCCGAGAACACCGCCCAGGACCTCAAGGGCAAGGCCAAGGAAACCCTCGGAAAGGTCACCAACGACGACTCCAAGGTCGCGGAGGGCCGGTCAGACCAGGCCGGCGCCAACCTCAAGCAGGCCGGCGAGAACGTCAAGGACGCGTTCAAGAAGTAGGCTCCTACCGGTCACCCGACCGGCGCCGCCGGATTCCCGGTTGTGCCGGTCGGACAGGCCGCGTTCACGCGCATCTGGGCCGTCGCCGCCTCCGCCGTCCAGGGCAGCTCAAGCCCCGCATCCGATTGCCCCTCCGATACGGGCATCTCCGCAGCGATCGCCGCCAGGCGCTGCGCCAGGGCCAGGGCGAACTCCGCACCCGCGCTGGAATCGTTCACCATCACCACCACGGTCAGGCCGCTCTCCGGGTCGGAGAGCGTCGCCGACAGGAAACCGGGGATCGCGCCGCCGCCGCTGCGCATCGGGCCCAGCTGCTCCGCCCCCAGCCCGTATCGCCGCCACTGGGGGGCGCCCTCTTCCCGCACGCTCCGCCACTGCTGTTCCGCTGCGTCTGGGGAGAGTAATCCTCCGGTGGCCAGCGCCTGCGACCAGGTCTTGAGATCAGCCAGGGTGGACACGGCCCCGCCGGCCACCCCGCTCATGGAGTTGGACAGCCGCGTCACATCGACCGGACGCGTGCAGGCCGGGGTGCCTTCGGTGTCGAGAGCGGCGGCCCATCCCCGCGGGTGGTCGCCCGGCAGGTCGAAGTCCTGCGGATCGGGATACGACGTGTCGCGCAGCCCCAACGGCTCGAACACGTACCGTCGGTAGAGTTCCGGCCAGCTGTCGCCCGTCGCCTCTTCCAGCGCCATCCCGAGAAGTTGCACACCGGCGTCGGAAGGGTTCCACACCCGACCGGGCTGTCCGGTCCTGGTGGATCCGAGCCCGCCGGAGACGAGTTCGAGGGGCGGCCACTGTCGGGTGGGATTGTTGACGAACTGCGGCTCGAGGTTCGGCTGGCCGAGGCCGGCGGTGTGCTGGCACAGCTGACGCAGGGTGATGCCCTGCACCCCGGGCAGGCGGGTCAGGTATGACGACACGGGGTCGTCCAGGCCCACGCGCTTCTCATCCACGAGTCGGAGCAACACCGTGCAGGTCATCGCGCCCGTCAGGGTGCCGATGCGAAATCGCATGTCGGTGGTGAGCGCCCCGCCGCCGGCCGGACGGCCGGTGGTGGGGTCGATGCCGGAGCCCTCGGCACCCGGGCTCGCCAGCCACTGCCCCGCCCACGGCGCCCACACGCCGGCGATAGCGCCGGTCGCGCCGGCCAGGTCCATTCCCTCGTCCAGTGCGGCGTCGAGCGAAACGACGGTTTCGGGGGCCAGTGCGCCCGACGCCGTGTCCGGGCCGATGGGAAACAGTGCCGCCGCATCCACGCAACCCGCCAGGGGAAGCACCAGGGTCACCGTCAGGAGGGCCACCGCGGCCACCCCCGGCCGCCGGTGCCGCCGGTGCCGCCGGCCCAGCGCGTTCAGCCGGCTCATTCCACTCAGCCGGCTCATTCCACTCAGCCGGCTCATTCCACTCAGCCGGCTCAGTCCACTCAGCCGGCTCAGTCCACTCAGCCGGCTCAGCCGGCTCACGGTGCCGGTTCGGCTCCGCGGAAGTCCTCCCCGCTGTCGTGCCTTCTGACCTGTCATGACGACCCGCTGCCCATCCCGTGCCCCCTGCATTCCACCCCCGCGGGGAATGCCGGAAGAGCCCATTGCCGGGAGTGTACCCAGGGCGCGCGCCCGTCGCGCCCGCGGCGCCTAGAAGCCCAGTCGGTGCAATACTGGGCGCATGATCCGCGTAGGGACGGGTCGCTCGCGCGGCTTCACGGCCCGACGACTCGGCACAGTGTTTCTCGTAATGGTCGGCGCCGCAGTGACGCTGACCGCCTGCGGAGTACCGCTGATCCCCACCCTCGACCCGACGGACACCCCCACCGCCCTCCCCTCCGCAGCCCCGGTGCCCACGCCCACGCCGTCGAGCGTCCCCTCGCCCGAGCCGACCGGCGGTCCCGGTTCGCCGGGGTCGCCGGGTGAACCGGGTGCCGCATCCGCGTGCACCACCGACAGGCTGTCTTTCGCCCTGCAGGAACGCCCGGGCGACAGCGGCGCGGGCAGCTTCTTCTGGGACCTCTCCGTGACCAACTCCGGCGCCGTCGCCTGCACCGCCAATGGATATCCCCGCGTGCAGTTGGTGTCCGCAGACACCGGTCAGCCCATTGGTGCCGCTTCGGGCCTGGAACCGCGTACGGCGCCATCCGCCGTGCTGCTACAGCCGGGCGATTCGGCGTTCAGCCTGCTGCACCTCACCCGGGCCGGAGCATACGGCTGCCCACTCATCCCGGTCACCGAGCTCGCCGTGACGCCGCCGAACACCGACCAGAGCAGCCGGGTCGCCACCCCCAACCCCATCGACGGCTGCGCAGACCCCGCCATCCAGCTCGCGCGAACCGGCGCCTTCGCCGCGAGTCCGGTGGTCTTCTAGCCCGCGCTCATTCCGTGACCCCACCGGCCAACCCCTCGACGTCGGCCGCGAAGAACGCCTCTTCACCCCCGCACAACGTCGCCCTAGCCGCCCGAGACGGCGGCTGCCGATGGGGCGACTGCGACAAACCACCCACCCTCACCGAAGCCCACCACATCCAACACTGGGCCCGTGACCACGGCAGCACCGACCTCCGGCTCGGCATCCTGCTCTGCAACCCCCACCACCGACTACTACACACCCGAGGCTGGCAAATCCTCGAACACCAGGACCAATACTGGCTACGACCACCGGCAACCATCGACCCCGGCCAAACACTCATCGAAATGCCCAGCAAGAACCCAGCCACGCAGTGAGCACCCGTGGCCTTCATATGGTTGGGCCGAATCGATGGGTTGTCCGGGAGGGGGTCAGGCGCCCTCGACGGCGGGGGTGACGCGCAGGCCCTCCATGAAACGGAGCACGTTCTCGTCGACGATGATGTCGCTCGGGCGCAACGGCCGGGTGAGGTAGAGGCCGTTCAGGCTGGTCAGCCGGCTCAGCGCCACATAGGTCTGGCCGGGGCTGAACACCCGGGTGCCGAGGTCGACGATCGCCCGCTCGTAGGTGGCGCCCTGCGACTTGTGGATCGTGACCGCCCAGGCCAGCCGCAGCGGGAACTGGGTGAACTCGGCCACGACGTCCTTGCTGAGCTTCTTCGTCGCCGCGTTGTAGGTGTACTTGAACTTCTCCCACACCGTGGGCTCCACCTCGTGGGTGGTGCCGTCGATGTCGACGTACACGGTGGAGTCGACCCGTGTCACGGTGCCGATGGTGCCGTTCACCCAGCGCGGACCTCCGTCGAGCGGGTTGTCGTTGCGGAGGAACATCACCTGGGCACCGACCTTGAGTTCGAGAACCTCGTCGGCCGGGTAGGTGCGTCCACCGAAGTCGCCGGTGACCTCGGCTTTGGCCGAGAGGGACTTGCCGGACAGCCGCTTGAGCGCGGCAGCGTTGATGCGATTGACCGCGTCATTGCGGGTGGCCAGCGTGATGACTCCCTCGCTCGGCGGGGTGCGGGCACCCGCACCGTTGAGTGCCCCACCGATCTCGGGCGTCACCTGGCCATAGCGCACCGCATTGAGCATCGTCTTGAAGCCGGCGTCGTGCTGGCGGTGGATCTCGGTGAGTTCGAAGATCTTCAGCTCGGCGCTCTGCCACACCTTCGCGTCGAAGAACCACATCGAGCGGTAGGTGTCGGCGAAGTAGGCACGTTCCTCGGGATCCCCCGGCACCGGAGCGAGCTGGTACGGGTCGCCGAAGAGCACGATCTGCACGCCGCCGAAGGTATCGTGCGGGCGTTGCCTGGCCTGACGGAGGCTGCGGTCGATGGCGTCCATCAGGTCGGCGTTGACCATGGAGACCTCGTCGATGACCACGGTGTCGATCGTGTTGAGCAGCTTGCGCAGTTGATCGTTCTGGTCGATCGCGTGATCGGCGATGACGCCGATCGGCAGCCGGAACAACGAGTGCAGGGTCTGACCGCCCACGTTCAGGGCGGCGACGCCGGTCGGCGCCGCGATGACGATCTGCTTACTGGTATTCCAGGAGAGGTGGTTGAGCAGCGTGGACTTACCGGTTCCGGCCCGACCGGTGACGAAGACGTTCTGCTTGGTGCCCTCAATGGCGGCGAACACCTCGGCCTGCTCGCGCGAAAGCGGAATTTCGGGGGGAAGCGCGGTCACAGGGAACTTTCGGTGGGATGCGGGGCGATGCGGCGCGAAGGCACGAGGAGCATCGCGTTTCCCTTCCACTGTAACCGTCCGGCCGGGCCCACAACCCGCGCCCAGGCCCGCCGGTGGATAACTCACCGAGCTCGGCCCGGTGCACCGGTCAGCCCGGCCCGCATCAGGCGGCGCAGCCGCACCGAGCTTGGAGGTGGTCCCCGTAGGATGTGGAGGTGAGCTACGGGGTCGGTAACGGGGAGCGGCGGGCGCGCTATCTGCGTGCCACGCTTGCGGTCTGCGTTATCTGCGCCCTGCTCGGCGCCGCCCTGGTCGCCACCATCGGCGCTCTCAACCGCGATCTGTACAGCGCCGGCGGGTTCGTGCGGCAGTACCTCGACGCGCTGGCCACGCACAACACCGACACCGCGCTGGCACTTCCCGGCGCCGAACCGACGGATGCCGACCTCGAAGCGGCCGGTCTCCCCCAAGACCTGCCGCGCACTCTGCTACGTCCGTCGGTGCTGGGCTCGATCACCGACATCGAATTCGTCAGCGACACGGCCAGCTCCGCGGACAGCGAGGTGGGCCAGAAGAGCCAGCACACCGTGGTGTTCGACTTCCGACTGGACGGCACCGAGACCTCGATGGAGTTCACCGTGGAACGCCTCGGCACCGTTGCCGGTCTGTTCAGCACCTGGGGCTTCGCCGCGAGTCCCCTGGCGGTGCTGCAGGTGACGGTGCTGCACGAGGCCGACTTCTCGGTGAACGGACTCACCCTCGATACCCGGGCCCATGCCGCGGCCGACGCACCGATCACGTTCTCGAACCGGGGTGCGTACTTGGCCTTCGCTCCTGCGGTCTACGACATCTCCCACGATTCGACGTTGCTGACCGCGCCCGTGCAGAGTGTGCCCGTCGTGGCCTCCGGTGCCGCCGACGTCACGGTGGACGCGGCGCCCAACACGACCTTCACCGGCCAGGTGCAGACCAAGCTCAATGAGTTCCTCGACGAGTGCGCCACCCAGCAGGTGCTGCAACCGTCGAACTGCCCCTTCGGCATCGAGATCGACAACAGGGTCAAGTCCGCCCCGGCATGGTCGATCGCCCAGTACCCGGAGGTCGTACTCACCGCCGGCGAGACGGCCTTCGACATGCCCAGCACCGGTGGCCAGGCTCACATCGTGGTCGACGTGCAGTCCCTGTACGACGGCGATCTGAGCACCCGCGATGAGGATGTCCCGTTCTCGGTGGCCCTCTCCGTCACGATCCAGCCCGACGGCGCCCTGGCCATCCAGCTGCGCTAGCGGCGGGTGCCGGCTCCGGGCCCGGTCCGGCGCTATCTGTCGTGCGCGGCCAGGCGTGCGAGGCGGTCGTTGTAGTCGTTGAGCTCGGCCTCGCCGGTGCGGTCGGCGTTGCGGTCCCGGCGCTTGGTTTCCTTGTCGTCGCTGCGACCCCACTGGATGGCCACGATGATGGCCAATGCGATGGTGGGGATCTCGCCGACGCTCCAGGCGATCCCCCCGCCGGCCTGCTGGTCGGCCAGGGCGTTCAGCCCCCAGTCGCGGCCCATGGCGCCGTACCAGTCCGCGAGGAGCAGGCCGGTGCCGGTCATCAGGGCCAGGCCGAAGAAGGCGTGGAACGCCATGGTGCCCAGCAGCAGCAGCAGCCTGAACGTGTACGGCAGACGGAACGGCACCGGGTCGATGCCGATCAGTGACTGCACGAAAAGGTACCCGGTGATCAGGAAGTGCACGATCATCCACTGGTGGCCGATGTGGTCCGTCGTCGCCCAGCTGAACAGCGACGTGTAGTAGAACACCCACAGCGACCCGGCGAAGAGCACCGCGGCCACGATCGGGTTCGAGATGATGCCGGCGAAGCGCGAGTGCACGGCCAGCAGGATCCACTCACGGGGGCCCCGGCTGCCGTCGCGGCGCATCCGGATGGCGCGGGCCGCCAGGGTGACCGGAGCGCCGGGAACCAGCAGTACCGGCACCAGCATCGTCAGGGCCATGTGCGCGAGCATGTGGGTGGAGAAGAGGTACTTCTCGTACACGTTCACGCCGCCGTTGGTGATGTAGAACAGGGTGACCATGCCCAGCGTCCAGAAAATGGTGCGGTGCAGCGGCCAGCTGTCGCCGCGGCGGCGCAGCCGCCGCACCCCGGCGAGGTAGAAGAAGATGCCGAACGCGCAGAACAGCACCCAGGCGAGGTCGAAGTTCCACTCGGTGAAGTACCTGGCGAAGGTGAGCTCGGGCGGCAGGGGCTCGCCGGTGAGGATCTGCGCCGGGGTGGCGGTGGGGATCGCCGTGGTGACCACCTGGGCGACCGGGGTGGCCGTTCGGGCGAGGGCAGCGGCCACGCCGCTGGCCAGGCCCATGAACGCGATCTCGCCCACCACGAGCCACCAGAAGAAGGTGTCGGTGCGGCCGGCGCCGGTGCGCATCCGACCGATCAGGTACCGGCGCTGCAGCACGCCGAAGCCGCCGAGCACGAGCAGCAGCGCCACCTTGGCGAGCACCAGGATGCCGTAGCCGGTGAGGAGGCGGTCCCAGCTGCCCACGCGCAGCTCGGCGCTGACGTAGCCGGAGGCGGCGACGACCACGAAGCTGACCAGCGCGAGGGTGGAATACCGGCCGACGACCTCACGCAGGCGCGTGGACGACAGCCGCTTGTGCAGCAGGATGATGGTGAGAATTCCGCCCAGCCATACGGCTGCGAAGATTAGGTGCAGGCCCAGCGCCGTGATGGCCGCGTCATGGCCCTCTGCGCCGGCGGAGTGGCCCTGCTGGGCCATCGGCAGCAGCGCGAGCAGGGCGAGCACGGTGACGAAGACCAGCGCGGTCTGGTTGCGCACGGCGAAGCAGAGCACGGTGACGGCGGCGGCGATCAGGGTGGTGGACAGCCAGGCCTGACCGAGCTCGATCTGGCTGAAGAACTGACCGACCGTGGCGCTGAAGGTGTCGTTGAAGCTGATCGTCGCATTGGTGACCTGGAGGAAGGTGAGGAAGCCGGTGACAGCCGACGCGATGGTGAGGAACGCGGCGGAGCCGGCGGCCAGGTCGATGGCGGTGCCGTACTCCCGTTCCTTCGGGCTCAGGGCGAAACAGGTCAGGACCAGGGCACCGATGGTGCCGGCCGCGCCGAGGTTGACGAGCAGCTTGGCCACCGGAAGGCCCCATCGCACCACAGCGCCGGGATCGGCAAGCAGCTGGGCCTCGGCGCCGCCGCCGTAGACCAGGCCCGCCACCGTCGCCACAATCGCGGCCAACAGCAGGGCTGCCGGCCCGATGATTCGCACATAACGGGGCACCACTCCAGCTTAACCGGCGGGGGAAGCCGAACCCGCCGTGGCCGGCCACCGCGCAGCCGGGCGCCTTCGGGCGCCGCCGGTTAACGAGCGGTGGGCGCCGACCGAAGTCGACGCCCACCGGCACTACAAAAGCTGAAACCTACTTGGCGGCAGCCTTGAGCTTGCTACCAGCGGTCAGCTTGACGCGGTGGCCGGCAGCAATGGCGATTTCTTCGCCGGTCTGCGGGTTGCGGCCCGTGCGAGCGGCGGTTGCGGTGCGCTCGACGCCGAGCCATCCCGGGATGGTGACCTTGCCGTCGTTCGCAACGGTGTCGGCGAGGGTTGCAAAGAAAGCGTTCAGAACGCCGTCGACAGCAGCCTGGCTCTGGCCAGAATCTGCGGCAACCTTGGCAACGAGCTCGGTCTTGTTCAGCGACTTGTCAGCCATTGAGTGTCCTCCTCGGACCTTCGTCTGTAAAAAAACAGGTATTCACGTGAAGCGGGCGACGTTGAGACAACGCCTCCGTTGGTCGGTTCGACCGCGTTGAATCTAGCATTGATCCGCGAGATTCCGCGGATTTACGGCGTTTCGGGACGCTTTGCCCGGCGGATTGGGGTGTGTTTGTGCTGTGCGCGAACTGTGCGCCCCCGTACGGGGACGACGGTGCCGTTCGGCGCAGACACAGAACAGGGGATGACCGACCGAAGTCGGGCATCCCCTGTTGATACTGCGCTGTTCGCGGTTACGCGATCAGTAGCTGGTTACCAGCTGGACTTGGTGATGCCGGGCAGCTCGCCGCGGTGCGCCATGTCGCGGAAACGTACGCGCGAGATGCCGAACTTGGAGAGGTGGCCACGGGGACGTCCGTCAACCGCGTCGCGGTTGCGCAGGCGAACCGGCGAGGCGTTGCGGGGCAGCTTCTGGAGGCCCTTGCGAGCCTCTTCACGGGACTCGTCGGTGCCGGCCGGGTCGACAAGAGCCTTCTTCAGCTCGAGGCGCTTCGCGGCGTAACGCTCAACGATGACCTTGCGCTGGTTGTTCTTGGCAATCATGCTCTTCTTCGCCATTTTTAGCGCTCCTCACGGAAGTCAACGTGCTTGCGCACTACGGGGTCGTACTTCTTGAGTACGAGACGGTCGGGGTTGTTGCGACGGTTCTTCTTGGTCACGTAGGTGTAACCGGTTCCTGCCGTCGAACGCAGCTTGATGATCGGACGTACGTCCTGAGCCTTAGCCATTAGATTTTCTCCCCACGTGCGAGCAGGTCCTTGACGACCGACTCAATGCCGCGAGCATCAATAACCTTGATGCCCTTTGCCGAGAGGGTCAACGTGACGTTGCGGCGAAGCGACGGCACGAAGTACTTCTTGGTCTGCACGTTCGGGTCGAAACGACGCTTGGTGCGCCGGTGCGAGTGCGAAATGTTGTGCCCAAAGCCGGGAACGGCTCCGGTCACCTGGCAGGTTGCTGCCATGGTTTTCCTCCAATACCGAAGGGCGAATGCCCTTCCCAAGATCTCTTGTCGGCCGGTTCGCGTTGGATTCCACCCTGAAGCGGCCTGCCGAAAGGTGAGTTTCAGCGGCTGATTCGGTGGGAGGAAAAGTCACGAACAAGCAATGCACGCACAGATATGCGCAGCAGCTACTCAGCCTACGGGGTGGGGCGTTCCGGTGCAAGCGCGGTGCACGCCGCGCACAGGCCGAAGATGTCGATCACGTGGGCGGCTTCGGTGAAACCGTGCTTGGCCGCCTCCTCGGTGGCCCAGTTCTCGATGGCGTCCACCTCGATCTCCACGGTGAGTCCGCAGTTGCGGCAGATCAGGTGGTGGTGGTGATCCGTGGTGCTGCACGCCCGGTACAGGCTCTCGCCGTCGGGCGACTGCAGCGAATCGGCGTCGCCCTCCAGCGCCAGGTCGGCGAGCGCACGGTAGACCGTGGCCAGGCCGATCGGGGAACCGCTGGTGTGCAGGGCCGAGTGCAGGCCCTGGGCGCTGACGAACCCCTCGACGCGGCCGAGCTCGGTCCGCACGGCCTCTCGCTGCCAGGTGTTTCGCTTCATGATTTCAACCGTAGCCCGGCGCGGACGGGAGTGGGAACGCCTCCGACGCGCGCACGCAGTGAGCGTGCCCCCAGTGCGAGAAGGAAGCAGGCGGCGGCGGTGAGCGCGATGGCGGGCCCCGCCGCCACATCGAGAATGCGGGACAGCAACACACCGACAACCCCGGATCCGGCGCCGATGAGAGGCGCGAGCAGGACGATGCCCGGCGCGGTCCGCATCAGCAGTCGGGCGGCCGCGGCGGGGGCGGCGATCAGGGCGATGGCGAGGATGGCGCCCACCGCGGGCATCGCCGTCACGACAGTGGCGGCGATGAGCACCAGCGTGAGAAGTTCAATCGGCCACTCCCGGTACCCGGCCGCCCGGAAGCCGGTGCGGTCGAAGGTGGAGAACAGGATCTCCTTGCCGAAGAGAATGGCCGCGAGCACCGCCGCGGTCAGAACCGAGGCGGCAAGAAGCACGTCGCCGTCGGTGACGGTGAGGATGGAGCCGACCAGGTAGGACTCCACGTGCACGGGCAACGACGGGTTGAGCGCCTGAAGCAGCACACCGAGCGCGAACCCTGCGGTCAGCATGATGCCCGACGCCACCTGGCTGCCCTGGCGGCGCACCCGGCCGAGGAGGGTCATCACCGCCACGATCACGGCGCTGGCAACGGCGGCGCCCAGCGGGATGCTCACTCCCAGCAACGCCGCCGCGACGGCGCCGGGAAACGTGGCATGGGTGAGCGCCTGGGCGAAGAAGGTGCGCCGGCGCAGCAGCACCAGGGTGCCGACCAGGCCGCTCAGCGCGCCGATGACGGCTGCGGCCAGCAGGGCCTTCTCGAAGTAACCCATCAGGCGGTCACCGGTTCCGGATCGACGGCCGGCTGGGCGGGGCGGCGCATCCGGTCAACCGCGAGGCGGCAAAGGAGCACCAGCAGGTAGCCGGCCACGAGTACCAGCACCACGGTGGCGCCGCTGGGCAGGTCGATGCCGGCCGAGACGGAGGCTTCGAAGCCGAGCGTCAAGCCCAGCCAGGCGCACAGGGCGGCGAAGCCGGCCGCGAGAGGGAAGAGAGCCCACAGCCGCACCGTGACCAGCCGGGCGACGGCGCCGGGCACGATGAGTACGGCCAGGACGAGCAGATTGCCGACGGCGCTCGATGCGGCGACCACCACGAGGGCGATGGCGACGTTCAGCACCAGGTCGAGCAGCAGCGGCCGGTAGCCGGCCGCGGCGAACGCGGTGCGGTCGAACGCCCGGAACACCTGCTGCTTGAGGGTGAGGCCCACTAGGAGCAGGGCGATCGCGCAGATGACCAGCGTCTGGGTCACCTCGGCGGCCGTGACCGTGAGCAGCCGGCCGAACAGCAGCTGTTCGAGCTGGCCGGCATAGTTGGTCTGCCGGGAGACCACCAGGATGCCGATGCTGAACATGGCCGTGAAGACGATCGCGATCGCCGCATCCCCCGACACGGCGCGCCGGGTGATCACGGTGAGCACGACCGCGGCCAGGATGGCGGCGATCATGGCGCCGACGAAGAGTCCCTCGCGGCCGCCCCAGACGAAGCCGATGGCGATGCCCGGGAAGACCGAGTGGGTGAGGCCGTCACTGATGAATTCGAGGCTGCGCAGGTTGACGAGCACGCCGACGATGCCGGCGACCAGGCTGAGGGCGAGCAGCACCACCAGCGCCCGCGCCATGAACGGCAGGGCGAACGCGGTGAAGAGGGGTCCGAGCAGGTCGGCCATTCAGTGGCCTTCGTGGCCGGGAACGACGAGCGTGTGCTGGTCCATCTCGACGCCGACCTCGTGGAAGGTGCGCTGCACGTTGTCGAGGGTCAGCACACTCTCGCGTGGTCCGAAGGCGACCTGGTTGCCGTTGAGCAGCAGCACTCGCTCGCAGACCGCGCGGGCCAGTTCGAGGTCGTGGGTGGACACGAGCACGGCGACGCCCTCGGCCTTGAGCCGTTCGACGGTGCCGACGAGGGCCTCCCGGTTGGACTGGTCGAGCCCGTTGAAGGGTTCGTCGAGCAGAAGCAGCCGGGGGCCGGCCGCCACGGCGCGGGCGAGCAGGCCGCGCTGCTGTTGGCCGCCGGAAAGTTCGCCGAACCGGGTTTTGGCGAGGTGGTCGAGGCCGACAGTCTCCAGCGCCGCGGCCACGGCCTTGCGGTCCTTCCTGCCGGGCAGGCGCAGCCAGCCGAGCTCGCGGTAGCGGCCCATCATGACAACCTGTTCGAGACTGACCGGGAACTCGGGGTCGAGCTCGTCGGTCTGCGGCACGTAGCCGACGGTGCCGGCCGGGGCGGTGGCGTGGCCGAGCACCTCGACGGTGCCCTCGGTGCGGTGGAGCAGGCCCAGGATGCCCTTGAGCAGGGTGGACTTGCCCGAGCCGTTCGGCCCGATCAGCGCGACGGCCTCACCGGGATGCAGATCGAAGTCGATGCCGGTCAGAGCCGGGGTCTGGGCGTAGGCGAACGAGGCCCCGGAGACGCGGAGGGCAAGCGGTGCGGGCATCCGCTGCTGAGAAGGGTTCTCGTTCACTGTTCAACTATTGCAGGTCGGCGGGTACGGCGCTGGGCGTCACACCCCAGGACTCGAGGATGAGGCGCACATTGTGCAGCTGGCTGGCGATGTAGGTGGCGCCGGCGCTGTCGGCCGGGCCCAGCGAATCGCCGTAGAGGGCGTCGTCGCCGGAGTACACCGCGACGCCGGCCTCTGCGGCGATGGTGTCGGCCGCCTTCGGGTTGATGGACGCCTCCGAGAAGACGGCCTTGACCCCGGTGGTCTTGACGGCGGCCACGAGGGCGTCGATCTCGGCGGCGCTCGGCTCGGCGTTGTCGTCGAAGCTGGGGATGACGCTGCCGACATAGGTGATGCCGTAGGCGGCGGTGAAGTAGCCGAAGGCGTCGTGGTTGCTCACCAGTAGGCGCTCGCTGGACGGGACGGCGTCGACGTTCTCGCGGATCCAGCCATCCAGCTCGGCGAGCTGGGCGCTGTAGACGGCCTCGTTGGCCTCAAAGTCGGTGGCGTGGCTGGTGCTGGCACCGGCCAGGCCATCGGCGATGGTGGCGACCATGGCCTCGGCATTTTTCACGTCGGTCCAGATGTGCGGGTTGCCGCCGGCGTGGTCGTGCTCGGCCTCATCTTCGTGGCCGGCCTCCTCCTCCTGCGCGGCCTCATCCTCGTGAGCGGCCTCCTCCTCGTGGCCGGCCTCCTCCTCGTGGCCGGCCTCGACACCCTGAATGGTGATGCCCTCATCGGAGTCGATGGTGACCCCGTCGAAGCCGGAAGCCTCGATGGCGTCGTCGAGCCACTCTTCGAGCCCGACGCCGTTGATCACGAGCACATCCGCCGCGCCCAGGGCGGTGAGGTCGGCGACCGACGGGTCGTAGCTGTGCGCGCTCTGGTTGGGCTGGATCAGCTGGGTGATCGTGACGCCGTCGGCGTCGCCGACGACGTTGCGGGTGAGGTCGGCGATCTGGGTGGTCGTGGCGACGACCTTGAGGTCACCGTCCGATCCCGCGGCGTTGGTGGCGGTCGTCGAGCATCCGGCCAGCACGAGGGCGGCGGAGGCGGCCAGGGCGGGGAGGAGGAGTCTGGGGGTCTTCACGATCGAAACGCTACGCCTATTGATAATGATTGTCAAAACCATTAGAGCCGATGGTGGCGGGTCAGAGGTGCCGCAGGTACCGCTCCGGGGCGTCGAGGAAGCCGGCCCAGTTGGTGACCAGGTCGAGATCGCGCCAAGCCATCTCGCGCAGCCCCCACTCGCCCACCTCGAGGATCCGGGCACCGGGCAGCGCGGCGAGCAACGGCGAGTGCGTCGACATGATCACCTGCGAACCGCCCGCGGCCAGCAGCTCCTTGAGGTGGCCGAGCAGCGCCAGGCAGCCCGAGAACGAGAGCGCGGATTCCGGCTCGTCGAGCACCCACAGGCCCCGGCCGCGGAACTTGTCGATGGCCAGCTCGAGGAACGATTCCCCGTGCGAGATCTCGTGGAAGCGCGGCTCAGGCCCGCTGCCCGGGTTCTCCTCCAGGTAGGTGAAGAAGCCGTGCATGGTCTCGGCGCGCAGAAAGTAGCCGCGGCGGGTGCTGCCGCCGCTGCGCACCAGGCGCAGGTGGTCGTGGAGCGAGGATTCGCTGGGCCGGGTGGAGTTGCGTGCGCCGGTGGAGCCACCCTCCGGGGAGAGACCCCAGGCCAGGGCGATGGCCTCTACGAGCGTGGACTTACCGGCGCCGTTCTCTCCGACGAAGACCGTGGCCGGCCCCAGGTCGATTCCGGTCTCGAGTAGCTGGGCCACCGGCGGCAGGGTGGCTGGCCAGGCGTTCCTGGGCAGCGGATGCTGCGGGTCTTCCTCGATCCGACGCAAAGGTGTGCTCTCGAAGGCCATGCCCCATCCTCCCCCGCCGGCCGCGATTCGCGCATCCGGTTCGCCGCCGTGCGGCGGCCCCGACTTGCGGCAAACACCCCCGTCAGCGGTGTCGAAGGGGGATAGTGCGGCAACTCGGCGCTGCGCCCGACGGTGACATCGGGCACACTCCCGCTTCAGAGCCCGCACAGGGGGATAGTGCGGCAAGTCGCGGTGGCGACGCCCGCCGTCTACTCTGTTGCCATGAGAGCACGCGCCGGAAAGGGCACCGTCCCGCCCGCAAGGAGCCTGCCCCCACGCACTCGCCTCGGTCGGACCAGTCAGACCAGCCGTGACAGGTCGGTGCCGCCCGTCCCGGTGGCGATGCTGCGCCCGTGGCGGCTCGACGACGCGGCAAGTCTGCAGACCGCCTTCACCGTGAGCGGCGACCTGGCCGCCCAGGTCGGTGCGATCGAGCTGTCGACGGTCGCGCGCTGCGAGAGTTTCATCACCGAGAACCTCGCCCCCGCGACGGTCTCGCGGCAGAACTTCGCGATCAGCCTCGACGGCGTCGCGGTGGGCAACGTTGGTGTGGGCAGCATGGAACACCGGCACGGAACCGGCTGGGTCTACTACTGGGTTTCGGCCGAGGCCAGGGGCCAGGGCCTGGCGACGCTCGCCCTCGCCTCGATCGCCGACTGGGCCTTCACCGAGCAGGGCCTGCACAGGCTGGAGCTCGGACACCGCACCAACAATCCGGCCTCCTGCCGGGTCGCCACCACAGCGGGTTTCGCGGCCGAAGGCATCGAGCGGCAGAAACTGAAGTACGGCACCGAGCGCTTCGATGTGGAGACCCACGCCCGGCTCCGCACCGATCCGCGTCCCCCGGTCCGCCTCCTGTCCACCGTCACCTTCTAGGCCGAGTCGATGGACGAGCCGTCGTCAACACCGCCGTCAGCACCGGCACCTGCCCGCGCGGCCGACCGGCTCCTGGCGGTGGCTGGGTTGGCGAACGCCCGCGACCTGGGCGGCATCCCGTACCGCACCGGCGG
The DNA here is from genome assembly GCF_004402435.1 of Cryobacterium sp. TMB1-7. Lineage (NCBI taxonomy): Bacteria > Bacillati > Actinomycetota > Actinomycetes > Micrococcales > Microbacteriaceae > Cryobacterium > Cryobacterium sp. TMB1-7. The sequence continues at coordinate 2,432 of NZ_SOFZ01000026.1, read as the reverse complement.
TACGACCGCGGCGGGCGTGTTCTTCAGGTCGGAGAACCTGGACCAGACCACCCGCGCCGGCTGGGATCAGCTCTACGCGGCGGGCATCCGTACCGTCGTCGATCTGCGCCAACCCGGCGAGCGCGCCCAAGACAGCCAACCGCGACCGGACTGGCTCACCACGGTGCCCATCGACCTCGACGGGCTGGAGAACACCGCATTCTGGGCGGACTACTGGGACAACGGCCTGGTCGGCACCGCGCTGTACTACCTGCCGCACCTGGCCGCGATGCCGGAACGGTCGGGGGCCGCGCTGGCGGCGCTGGCCCGGGCGGCACCGGGCGGCGTGCTCTTCCACTGCGCGGCGGGCCGGGACCGCACCGGGCAGATCGCCCTCCTGCTGCTCACCATCGCCGGCGCCGAGCCCGAGGCCATCGTGGACGACTACCTGGAGACCGTGCGCCGCGGCGACCAACGGGCCGTCGCATCCGGTCGGGCACACGAGGAGGCCGAAAGCGAGGCGCTCTGCCGATCCTTCGGCACCACAACGGAGGGCGCCTTTCGCACGGCCCTGGCAGGCCTCGACCTGCCTGCAGTGCTCGCCGCGGCGGGCATCACCGACACCGAGCTGGCCACCCTGCGCAGCTGGCGACAGAGCCGCACGGTCTGAGCCGCGATGTCGCCGCGCCGAGCCGCCCCGCTTGAAGTGATCGAACGCCTGCGCGCGGCCGGCTGCGTCTTCGCCGAAGACGAGGCCCGGTTGCTGACGGCGGCCGCCGGAACACCGGCCGAACTGGAGCAGCTGCTCGGCCTGCGCGAATCCGGTCTGCCGCTCGAACAGGTGCTCGGCTGGGTGGAGTTCTGCGGGCTGCGGATCATCGTCCGGCCGGGCGTTTTCGTGCCGCGTCGACGCACCGGCCTGCTGGTGCGGCGGGCGGCCCGGCTCCTCCGGCCCGGCTCTGTGGCGGTCGACATGTGCTGCGGCACAGGAGCCGTGGGGGCCGCACTGCTCGCTGGCGAGCCGGGGCTGACGCTTTACGCCGTCGACATCGACCCGGCGGCGACGATCTGTGCCCGGGAGAACATCGAGCCGCTGGGCGGTATCGCCCTCACCGGCGACCTGTTTTCCCCATTGCCGCGCACCCTGCTCGGCCGGGTCGACGTCATTGTGGCCAACGCCCCTTACGTGCCCACGGATTCGATAACTCGGATGCCGCCCGAGGCTCGGCTGCACGAGGCCAGGGTCGCTCTCGACGGCGGCCACGACGGCCTCGACGTTCAGCGCCGGCTCGTGGCGGCGGCCCCGGAGTGGCTGTCCCCCGGGGGCCGGCTGCTCGTGGAGACCAGCGCCGGGCAGGCGCCGGAGACCCTGGCGATCTTCGCCCGGCACGGTCTCAGCCCGCACGTCACACACTTCCGGGCGCTGGATGCCACCGTCGTGATCGGTATCCGTTCGGCGTGACCGGAGTCCGTCGCCGGCCTCAGCGATCTCGCCAGGTGAACTACTCCAGGAGCAGCGCCGGCTCCTCGATGATGCTGGCCACGTCGGCCAGGAACCGGCTGGCCACGTCGCCGTCGACCACCCGGTGATCGAAGCTCGCGCCGATGGTGGTGACGAAGCGCGGGCGCACCTCGCCGTCGACGACCCAGGGCTTGAGCTTGATCGTGCCCAGCGCCACGATGCCGGCCTCGCCGGAGTTGAGGATCGGGGTGCCGGTGTCCATGCCGAAGACGCCGATGTTGGTGATCGTGATGGTGCCGTTGGCCATCTCGGCCGGGCTGGTCTTCCCGTCCCTGGCCGTGAGGGTGAGCTTCTCGAGGGCGCCGGCCAGCTCCAGCAGGCTCATGTCCTGGGCTTCCTTGATGTTGGGCACGATCAGTCCACGCGGGGTGGCCGCGGCGATGCCGAGGTTGACGTAGTGCTTGATCACGATCTCCTCGTCGGTGAAGACCGAGTTGACGGTGGGGTTGCGCCGCACGGCCCAGATCATGGCCTTGGCCATGATCAACAGCGGCGACACCTTGACGCCGGCGAAATCGGTGGAGACCTTGAGCCGCTTGACGAACTCCATGGTGCGGGTGGCGTCCACGTCCACGAACAGGCTCACGTGCGGGGCGGTGAAGGCGCTGCGCACCATGGTCTGCGCGATCACCTTGCGCACGCCCTTCACGGGGATGTGCTCCTCGCGGTCGGTCGGCCACTCCGGCGTCTGGATGTTGCGGAACACGCTGGCCTGGGTGGCCTCGCGCAGCACGTCCTCGCGGGTGACGTCGCCGAACCGGCCGGTGGGCTCCACCTGGCTGAGGTCGACGCCGAGGTCCTTGGCCAGCTTGCGGATCGGCGGCTTGGTGATCACCGGGCCGGCGGGGCGTGCGGGGGCGCCGGCCGGCTTGGCGGATACGGCGGGCGCGGGCGCCGGTCGAGCCGGCGGCGTGGCACGAGCCGGTCCCGT
>NZ_SOFZ01000024.1:0-76754 GCF_004402435.1 Cryobacterium sp. TMB1-7 | reverse complement strand
CGAGGCCGGGGCCGCGGCGGCGACGCTGACCGGGGTCTGCGCGCCGGCCTGGGTGGCGGCGGATGCCTGTGCGAGGGCCCGCGCGGCGGCCTGTGCGGCACGCGCAGCCTCGGCGGCGCGCTGTGCTTGTGCCTGTGCCTGTGCCTGTGCCTGTGCCTGTGCTTGGGCCTGGCGCTCGGCCTTGTCGGCGTGTGCGGCCACCAGCTGCACCGCCAACAGCTGCTCTGCCGCAACGGCCCTGGCCGCCTCCGCCTCGGCCACTTCGAAGCGGATCTGACCGATCAGCTGCACCCGTCTGTCGAGGGCGGTGGCGGCATCCGTCGACGCAGTGAGCAGCTCACGGGCGGCCGGATGACGCAGGTCGAGCCCGCAGGACGGGCAGACCGGCGCCGGCAGCGTGGCCGCGCAGGCCGGGCAGCGGGTGGTGTCGGTGAGTTCGGCCGCGCTGAGCGGCCAGCGGAATCGCCCGACGTACTGCGCGAAGTCGCGAATGGCGCTGCTCGATGACATCAATCCCCCTGATGAATGGTGCGGCTTCCACAGGCTAGTGGTTCGACGGCGGGACGGAGAGTCCCCTAGCGGCGCACTCCCCAGTTCGGGGCGATTGACGCGGTGTCATTGACGCCGTGTCAACGGCGGGAGTAGCGTTCAAGCATGAGCACCCCGACGGCCTCCCCTCGCCAGAGCAAGCAGCCCGACGAGCGCCATGACGAGATCGTCGCCGCGACCAGGCAGCTCTTCGCCGAACGGGGCGTTGCCAAGGTCTCCGTCACCGAGATCGCCAAGCGCGTCGGCGTCACGCGGGGCCTGATCTACCACTACTTTCCCGACCGGGACGCTCTGATCGACCTGATCTTCGAGGACCACATCACTGAGTTCGTCGACGCCGTCTCCCGCTGGGACGCCGACCGGGAGCCCGGCAATGTGGCCAAGGCGCTGCTGGACTGCGTGGTCTTGTTCCGCCACCACCTGCACGCCAAGGACATGTTCCGTGAAGACCTCGGCCACCCCGAGAACGCCGGACTGTACAACCGGTTTGTGGACCGCGCCGTGCGCGCCATCGTCGAGCGCCTGCGGGTGACCACCGTCGAGGCCTACGCGCGGGCGCACCACATTGACATCGAACACGTCGGCGAGGTCTTCTACGTCCTGGTCTACGGACTGATCGGCCTCGTGCGCTCGTCGCCCGACGTCGACGACCAGGTGCTCGTCGCCATCGTGCGACAGACACTGCACCTGGACATGGGCACCACGAACACCACCCCGTGAAGACGCACCACCCGTAAGACGCACCACCCCACAAAGAAAACCGAATAAGGAGAAACGAAGATGTTCCTGTACGAGTCAATCCCCTGGTACTCCACGCTGATGTGGGTTGCGGTGGTGGCGGGCCTCATGCTTGCCAACGAGATCGCCCGGGCCAGCAAGTGGGCCGCCCTCGTGTTGTTCATCGGGCTACCGGTGGTGCTCACCATCTTCGTCTGGCCCCACACCGCGGGCGCCGACTCCAGCACCGGCACCTGGTTCCACTGGGTCAAGGTGTACTCCGCGCTGGCGGGTTGCCTGGGCTTCATGGCCATCCGCTTCATCCCGAAGCTGGCGAAGAACAAGTACTGGCTGATGTTCCCGGCGGCGATCCTCGCGCTGAACATCTTCGAAGCGGTCATCCGTGACTTCCAGGTCTACGGCATGCAGGGCATGGTCGACGGCGTCTTCATGGTCGGCGGCCCGTGGAACATCATGAACGGCATCGCCGGGCTGCTCAACCTCGTCACCATCTGCGGTTGGGCGGGCATCATCATCAGCCGCGGCAAGAAGAAGGACATGATCTGGCCCGACATGCTCTGGTTCTGGATCATCGCGTACGACCTGTGGAACTTCGCCTACGTCTACAACGCCGTCGGTGACCACTCCTTCTACGCCGGCGCCGCCCTACTGATCTCCTGCACCATCCCCGCGTTCTTCATCAAGCGCGGCGCCTGGCTGCAGCACCGGGCGCAGACCCTGGCGTTCTGGATGATGTTCACGATGGCCGTGCCCACCTTCGTGACCAGTTCGAAGTTCGCCGTCGAGTCCTCGCACAACCCCACCGCCCTGTTCATCGTCAGTGCGATCTCGCTGGCCGCCAACATCGCCGTGGTCGTCTACCAGGTACGCGTCATCGTGCGCACCAAGCGCAACCCGCTGAAGGACGAGCTGTTCGTGGAGCTGCCCGCCTACCAGAAGGTGCTCGCCGACAACCGGCCGCTGGATGCCGCCCCCGCCGTCACAGGCTCGCCCCGAGCCGCCGCGAGCGTCTAGTTCCGCACCCCACCATCCCACGAAAGCGGTCGTGTGGTTGCCTCGAGCCTCTCGAAGCAACCACGTGGCCGCTTTCGCGGCCGTTAAAGGGCGTTTTCGGTGAGCCAGTCGAGCAGCACCCGCTGCACATCGGCCGCTTGTTCCACGTTCGGCAGGTGCGCGGTGTCGCGGAACACGCATCCACTGGCCTGGGGCAGCGTCGTCACCAGGTACTCGTACGCCGCGAGCACCTCGGACATGTCGTACTCGCCCACCGTCACCAGGGCGGGCACCTCGATGTCGACGACCCTGTCGAACGCGGGAGGTTCGAGCGGCAGCGACACCGGGCGCTCCTCCGCGTGGATGACGTTCACCCGGTTGAGCGCGTAGGCGGTGGAGACGAATTCGGGGTCGAGGTCCTCCTCGCGGCGCAACGGGCCGAAATCCCAGATCGCGGCCTCGAGGCGGGCCAGCCGGTGCCAATCCTGGGCGGCGAAGGCCTGGTCGATCTCGTCGAACCGGGCATCCTCCACCTCGGTCAGCTCGGTGTCGGGGAACCCGCTCGGGCCCGCCCCGATCACGATCAGCCCGGCCACCCGGTCAGGGCTCTCCACCGCAAGATCGATGGCGATGGTGCCGCCGCGGGAGCACCCGATCAGCGTCGCGCGGGCCACGCCGAGGTGGTCGAGCACGGCCAGGGCATCCGCCCGGTTGGAGAACTCGACGTCCTCGGTACTGGTCTGGCCGAAGCCGCGGGTGTCGAAGCGGATGACGAAGTGCTCTGCGGCCAGCGCGTCGATCTGCGGGTCCCACATGCGCAGGTTCGCGATCCCCGCGTGGATCAGCAGCAGCGCCGGTTTGGAGGCGTGTCCGTCGCTTTCGTAGTAGAGGCGTGCGCCCGGAACATCGAGGTTAGGCATGAGTCGAGCGTAGGGGAGCGCATCCGCCGGCGAAAGAGCCGGGCTTACGAACCGGCACAAGTGTACGTTAGAGTACACATGTGGTCGGGAAGATGAGTAGGCGCAGTGCCGAGCGGGCGGATGCCGTTCTGCAGGCCACGACCGACCTCCTCGCCGAGGTCGGGTTCTCGGCGATGACGATCGATGCCGTCGCGGCGCGGGCGCACTCCTCCAAGGCCACCATCTACAAGCGCTGGCCCACCAAGACCGCCCTGGTCGTGGCCGTCGCGGCCAAACTCGGCCCCATCGACATTCCGGTCCTCGACGCCTCATACACCCTTGCCGAAGCGCTGACGGCGATAACCGCCGCTGTGCGGAGCATCACCGTGGGGCGCTTCGGTCAGCTCGTGCTCGCTCTGGATGCCGCCGGCCGGTCCGACCCCGCTGTCATGACGGCGGTGGCCGAGCACCTCGCGGAACCGCTGCACCTGGCCGTCAGCGCAGCCCTCGACCTGCTCAAGCAGACCGGCCGGATCGACGACCAGGCTGACACCTTTCTCGCCGCCCGCATGATCCTCTCCGCGATCGTGGATCGAGCACTCGCCCGCAATGATGTGGTCTCGGCAGACGAACTGGCGAGCATCGTCCGTGAGTGGCTGCTTCCGGTGCTGTCTCCGCAGCGCCGCGGCACTCGCACCCCCGGCCCGACCGCCGGTCCCGGCTAGCCGCCGCCGGTCCCACCCCGCACGCTTCGGCATCCCGCGTCGGAGCGTTGTCCGTCGTGCGCGCACGCACACCATCCCACCTCCCGCACCACCGTTTGGAGTACCACCATGTCCACATCCACCCCCACTCGGCCGGCCACCGGCCGCCGATCACTCCGGGGCAACCCGGGCCTGTCCCTGGCCGCGGTCTGCTTCGGCCTGTTCATGGTCGGGCTGGACGGCACCGTCGTCTCGGTCGCGAACCCCGCCATCTCCGACGCCCTCGGCACCTCGTTCACCGAACTGCAGTGGATTACCAACTCCTACCTGCTGGCCCTGGCGGTCTTCCTCATCCTCGGCGGCAAGCTCGGCGACAGGTTCGGGCGCAAGAAGATGTACCTCATCGGCGTCGCGGCCTTCGCGGTCACCTCGGTGGCGATCGGCCTGGCCGGCACGACCGAGGGCGTCATCGCCTTCCGGGCACTGCAGGGGCTGAGTGCCGCACTGCTGATGCCGCAAACCCTTGCCCTGCTGCGAGCCACCTTCCCGCGGGAGAAGTTCGGCATGGCCATCGGCATCTGGGGTGGCGCGTCATCCGTTGCCATCGCCGCCGGGCCCATCGTGGGCGGCGCGCTGGTGGGCACCCTCGGCTGGGAATCGGTGTTCTACATCAACGCCCCCATCGCCGTGATCGGCTTGATCCTGGGTGGCCTGGTGCTCAAGGAAAGTTCCGCGACGAGCCGCGCACGGTTCGACATCGCGGGCGTCGTTCTGCTTGCCCTGGGGCTGTTCGGCATTGTGCTGGCCGTCGTCCAATCCGAGTCCTGGGGCTGGACCAGCCCGCTCCCCCTCGGCGTTCTGGCCGGCGGACTGGTGCTCGTCGCGGTCTTCGTGGTCGTGGAAAACCGCGTGGCGGCGCCGCTGCTGCCGATGGGCCTGTTCAGGAACCCCACCATCACCGTGGGCGCCCTGGCCGTAGCCGCGAACTTTTTCGCCCTCTTCGGGGTGACCTTCTTTCTGGCGCTGTTCCTGCTCAACTTCCGCGGTGAGGAGGGCATCGCGGCCGGCCTGATGTTGCTGCCGCTGAGCGCAGTGTCGATCATCGCCTCGCCCATCGGCGCCGCCCTGGTGAGCAAATTCGGCATCCGTCTCACCATGTCGCTGGGTCTGGTCCTTGTGGGCGGCGCATTGTTCGGGCTCACCCCGATCAGTATCGACTCGCCGTACGTGGCCATGGCGGTGCCGTTCGTCGTTCTCGCGCTCGGGGTGGGCCTGGTGATGACCTCGGGTGCCGAGGCCATCGTCGGCAGCGCACCCGTGCAGCTCGCCGGCGTCGCCGGGGGACTGCAAGCCACCTCCCTGCAGCTCGGCGGCGCGCTGGGCACCGCGGTGCTCGCCGCCGTGGTCTCAGCCGGAACGGCCGAGGGACTCGGCTCCACCACCTTCGCCGGTGCGGAGGCCGTGGCCCAGGGAATCATCCCCACCGGTCTGGACGCCGCGACAACGATACTGGCCAGGGACGCCTTCACCGGCGGCCTGTCGAGCGCGTTCGTCGTGGCCGGATGTGTGGCCATAGTGATCGCCATTGCCGCTGCGGTCTTCGTGCGGAACCCGAAGGCGCACCACACTGTGGAAGAGGTCTTGCTTGAGACCGAGTCCGGAACCTCGGGATCCTCGGCGGACGCGCTGCTGCGCTAACCGGCCCGGTTCCGGTCAGGGCCACCGCCGCAGCCGCGTGCGAACCCGGCACCGGCGGTGGCCCTAGGGTCGAAGAGTGGGCGGTGTACTGGTCGGGTTCTCGATCATCGGGTTTGTGATCCTGGTGGGCTACGTCGTCGAGCGCACCGGCGTGGCCGGCGAGGACGCCGGCCGGGTGCTCAACCGCATCGCGTTCTTCGTGGCCACCCCGGCGCTGCTGTTCACCGTGCTCGCGCAGGCGGACGTGCGGGTGCTGTTCTCCGCGTTCCTTGCCACGGTGCTGTGCAGCGTGATCGTCGGCATGCTGCTGTATGTCGTGCTGGCCAGGATTTTCTTTCGAAACCCGCTGCCGGAGACGGTGCTCGGCGCCACCAGCGCCACCTACGTCAACGCCAACAACATCGGTCTGCCGGTGGCCATCTACGTGCTCGGCAGCGCCCAGTATGTGGCGCCGGTGTTGCTGCTGCAGCTGCTCGTGCTCGCGCCGATCACCCTGAGCATCCTCGACGCGTCCACCCGCGGACGGGTGTCGGTGCGCAGCATCCTCACCCAGCCGCTGCGGAACCCGATGATCATCGCCTCGGTTCTCGGCGTGCTCGTCGCCGCCTTCGGCGTCCCGGTACCCGACGCCGTGATCGCGCCCCTGGACATCATCGGCGGTGCCGCGATCCCGCTGGTGTTGATGTCGTTCGGCATGTCGCTGCACGGCCAGCGACTGCTGCAGGCCGGCACCGGCCGCAAGCAGGTGGTCGCGGCGTCGGTGATCAAGGTGGCGCTGATGCCCGTGATCGCATACCTGTTCGGCAGGTTCGTGTTCGCTCTCGAGGGCCCCGAGCTGTTCGCCGTGGTGACCGTGAGCGCGTTGCCGACCGCGCAGAACATCTTCAACTTCGCGTCCCGCTACGACCGGGGCGTGGTCGTGGCCCGGGACACCGTGCTGGTCACCACGATCGGCGCGATCCCGGCGCTGGTGATCGTCGCGGCGCTGCTCGCCTGAGCGTCGGGCCGATCAGGCCTTCTTTTTGGGCGCTTTCTGCAGCCATGGCCGCAGCCGGCGGGTGATGAACGGCATCACCACGTAGGTCATCATGGGCGCCATCACGAAGGTGGTCAGCAGGATCCGGAGCACGGTCGGGATGTCGTTCCAGTGCGGGTCCACCCCGGTGACGAGGTAGGTGAAGATCACGTTCAGCGGAAAGAAGCCCAGCCCGATGGCCACGGCCTGCTTCCAGCGCGGCGGCTGGACCGGCGCGGACGGACCGGCGTTGACCTGGGAGTCGTCGAACCAGCCCTCGATGCCGGTGCGCCGCACCACGTGGGACTCGAGCACCAGGCCCTCACCCTCGAGCAGCCAGCTGGTGCGGGCGATCGAGTGCTCCCAGGCCTCCAGCGAGGCCGCATCCTTGAATTTGTAGAGCATGTGCCAGTGCGCGGAACCGGCGTGCGCGCGCACCCAGCCGGAGCCGAGGAAGCCCGGGTATTCGTTGGCGAGGTCCATCCCGGTCTGCACCCAGTGGGTGGCCTCGTCGAACCGGGCGGGGTCGACCTTACGGCGGATGGAGACGGTGACGGGAACGTCGGCGGGGGCTTGTGGCGCCGCGTCGTTCCCGGATGCAGCAGGAGACATGCGTCAAGTATGGGCGACACCGCTTGCCTCTCGCCGGGTCTCGACAAGCTCAACCAGCGGGGCAAGCTCAACCAGCGGGGCCTAGAAGATCATCGGGCGGTCGTCGTCCTCGTCCTCGGTCTCGATGTCCACCAGCACCGGAACGTGGTCGCTCGGGGCGTCGCCCTTGCGCTCGTTGCGGTGGATGCTCGCATCCGTCACGAGCTCACCGAAGGCCGGTGAGCCGAGGATGAAGTCGATGCGCAGGCCCTCGTTGCGCGGGAAGCGCAGCTGCTTGTAGTCCCAGTAGGTGAAGCCCTCCGGCACGATCGGGCGCACCACGTCGGTGAAACCGGCCGCCTCGAACGCTTCGAACGCGCTGCGCTCTGCCGGCGAGATGTGGGTGGACACGCCGGGTACCAGGGTGGGGTCACCCACGTCGGAGTCCAGCGGGGCCACGTTCCAGTCGCCCATCAGTGCCATCGCCAGCCGGGGGTTCTTGGCCAGCTCGTCGGCGGCGTGGGTCTTCAGCCGGGTCAGCCAGTCCAGCTTGTAGACGTAGTGCGGGTCATCCAGCGAGCGGCCGTTGGGCACGTACAGGCTCCACAGGCGCATCTCGTTCACGGTCACGCCCAGCGCGCGGGCTTCCAGCGGCAGGCCGGGACCCTCTTCACCCTTGAGGAAGCCGGGCATCTCGGGGAAGGCGGTGACCACATCCGTCATCTCGTGGCGGCTGGCGAACGCGACGCCGTTCCACTGGCTGAGGCCGTGGATGGCCAGTTCGTAGCCGGCGTCCTCGAAGGCCTGCGCGGGGAACTGCTCGGGCTTGCACTTGATCTCCTGCATGGCGAGCACGTCGATGTCCTCTCGCACCATCCAGTCGACCACTCGGTCGACGCGGGCACGGATGGAGTTGACGTTCCAGGTAGCGATGCGCATGGCTCTAAGCCTATTTGGCGCGGGCGCTCCAGAAACCTCGCCGACACACGCGAGTGGCAGGATGGCAGTATGTCGGAATTGCAGATCGGTTACGCGGCCATGTTGGAGCAGTTCGCCCCCGCCGAGGCGGTGGCGCTCTCGGCCTATGCGGAGGAGCACGGCTTCTCCGGGGTTATGGCGGCCGATCACTTCCAACCGTGGGTGCCCGCCCAGGGCGAATCCTCCTTCGTGTGGAGCGTTCTCGCCGCGATCGGTGAGCGCACCAAGGGCGACATGGGTCCCGGCGTCACCGCGCCAACCTTCCGCTGGCACCCGGCCATGGTGGCGCAGGCTTCCGCCACACTCGCCTCGATGTACCCCGGCCGGCACTGGCTGGGCCTGGGTTCCGGTGAGGCGCTCAACGAGCACATCGTCGGCGGCTACTGGCCCGAGGCGCCCGAGCGCATCAACCGTATGTTCGAGGCCATCGAGATCATCTCGAAGCTGTTCACCGCCAGCATCGCCGGCAAGGACGTCAAGCACTCCGGCCAGTTCTTCAAGCTCGAGTCCACCCGGCTATGGACCATGCCTGAGGTCGCGCCCGAGATCCTCGTCGCCACCGCCGGCCCGGTCACCGCCAAGCGCGCCGGCCGGCACGCCGACGGCCTCATCACCGTCGGCGCCCCGCTCGAGAAGATCTCGATGCTGTTCGGCAAGTTCGACGACGGCGCCCGCGAGGCCGGCAAGGACCCGTCGACCATGCCCAAGGTGCTGCAGCTGCACATGAGCTGGGCCGAGACCGACGAGGAGGCCATGGCCAACGCGTTGCACGAGTGGCCCAACGGCGGCATGAAGTTCCCCAAGGGCGACATCCGTTCGCCGTTCGAATTCGAGCAGATGGCAAAACTGGTGCGTCCGGAGGACTTCGAGGGCCGGATGATCATCTCCGCCGACCCCGACGACCACCGTGCCTACATCCAGAAGTTCGTCGACCTCGGCTTCGACAAGATCTACCTGCACAACGTGGGGCGCAACCAGCGCCAGTGGATCGACGTCTTCGGCCGCGACGTGCTGCCGAAGCTCGCCCGGTAGCGATGCATTCCGCGGCCGACGGTGCGCGCCACCGGCTCGAGGTGTTCGTGCTGCCCGGAATCGGCGAGGTCCGGGCCGGCGACGACCTGGCCGCGACCATCCTGGCCGTCGCCGGTCCCGCCGCGTCCCGTCTGGCCGACGGTGACATCCTGGCCGTGACCAGCAAGATCGTGTCCAAGGCCGAGGGCAGGCAGGTGGCCGCGACCGACCGGGAGCAGGCCATCGCCGACGAGACCGTACGGGTCGTCGCGACCCGTGCACATCCGGGCGGGGTCACCCGCATCGTCGAAAACCGGCAGGGCCTGGTGATGGCCGCCGCCGGTGTCGACGCCAGCAACGTCGAGCACGGCACTGTATTGCTACTGCCCGTCGACCCGGATGCCTCCGCGCGCGGCCTCTGCGCAGCCCTCCGCGCCGCCACCGGGCTGCATCTCGGGGTGCTGATCACCGACACCGTTGGCCGCCCGTGGCGGGACGGCCAGACCGACATCGCCATCGGCGCTGCCGGCGTGGCCGTGCTCGACGACCTACGTGGCAGCATGGATGCGCACGGTCGCCGCCTCGACGTCACCGTCGCCGCCGTCGCGGACGAGATCGCCGGCGCCGCCGACCTGATCAAGGGCAAGACCAGCGGCAACCCCGTCGCCGTGCTCCGCGGCCTCGGCCACTTGGTGGGCGCGATCGACGCGGGGGATCGCGGCGCGCGCCGGCTGTTGCGCGACACTGCGAACGACATGTTCCGCGTCGGCAGCGCCGAGGCGTACGCGGAGGGTTATGCGGCCGGGCTGGCGGCTGCCGAGGCGGACCGTGGGACGGATAGCGCACCCACGAACGCTGATGAGGCGGGGACGGCCAGGGCTGCTGATGACAGGACCGCGGCCGCCGACTTGCCGGAAGATGCCCCGACAGCGCCTCTAAGGGGGCACATTGCGGCAACTCGTGAGATTCCTGATGCCGACTTGCCGCAAAAGTCCCCTATAGGGCCCGCGAGGGGGCACTTTGCGGCAACTCGTGAGATTCCGGATGCTGCCGCCGACGACCACCTTGGTGAGTTGCCGGTTGAGGCCCCCACCGCGCACGGCACAGGGCCTGAAGTGGCAACTCGAGAGGATTTGGCTGGTGAGTTGCCGGTTGAGGCCCCCTCGGAGCGCAGCAGTGGGCCTCAAGTGGCTTCTCGCGGAACCGCATCCGCGTGAGATGGGTGTGCGTGGTGCCCGTCAAGGGGAGTGCGAGCGCCAAGAGCCGCCTGAGCGCGCTGCCGGAAACCTTCCCGGCCCGCGGGGAGCTCGCCGAAGCATTCGCGCTGGACACCGTGGCCGCACTGCTGGCCGCCGAGATGGTGCAGGAGGTGTTCGTGGTGACCGCCGACCCCGCCGCCGCCGCGCCGCTCAAGGCGCTGGGCGCCCAGATCGTTCCCGAGGTGCCGCACACATCCGCTTCGGATGCCGGGACGGGCGCTTGTGTGGCAACTCGGGACCCGCTCAACGCGGCCATCGCCGAGGGCATCCGGGTGGCGCATGAGCAGTACCCGCTCTGCAGCGTCGCTGTGCTCACCGGAGACCTGCCCGCGCTCACCGTCGCTGACGTCGAGTCGACCCTCACCGCCGCAACCGCCCATGACCTGGCCATGGTTGCCGACGAGGAGGGCACCGGCACCACCACGTTGCTCGCCCGCGCCGGCATCACGCTCACTCCACGGTTCGGGCCCGGCTCCCGTGCTGCGCACGAGACTGCCGGCCACGTGCCGCTCGACCTGCCCGCCACAGCGTCGATCCGCCGCGACGTCGATACCGTCGACAACCTTGCCGAGGTGCTGCGCCGCGGTGTCGGTGCGCACACCAGCGCCCTCATCGCCCGTTCGCAGCAGGTGCCAGGCCCTGAGGGGCGCTGATAGACACCAGCCGGTGAGCCAGCGCCGGCCACTGCGCTAGCGTGCAGTCATGGGGAACACCGACGCCCGGATGCACCTGGGTCATGCCGCGCGCTTTGCCGGCACCGTGATGCTTACGGCGGTCATCGGCGCTACCGTCGCCACCCTGATCTTCATGTTCAGCCGAGACGCGACGGTGGCTCAGGCCTGGGACCTGATCGTCGGTGGCCTTTCGCTGCTGGCAGCGGTCGCCGCCCTCGCCGGCACCGCCACACTCACCCTGCTTCTGGTGTTCTCGCCGCCGACCGGTCGCTGGGGCCTCGGCGGGCGCAGCGTGCTCGCCGGGTATGCAGGAGTGATCTTCGCGGCGCTGTCATTGCTCCTTGCGGCCGAGTGGATTCCCGGTGAACCGGGCGCTGCCGGCGGTCCCGCGGTCCTCGCAGCCGCGGTCCTCGGCTTCACCCTGGCCGGTGGCCCGCTCTGGATCGGCCTCATCGCGGTGCTCCTCGGGCGCACGGCGCTCCTCCCTCGGGGCATCGGGACGCAGCGGCTGTCCGCCTCCGAGCGTTCACGATTCGGTGCCGTCCTCATCGCGGCCGGCCTCTGTCTTGCCGCTATCGCCACCTCCGGCGCGTACCTCGTTGCGGTGCACGGCGGCCTGGACTACGCCTGCGCCGTGGAGGGGCCGTTCTCTCCCCTCGCCGAGCTGTCGGAGCGCGCCGGCGTCGTCAGCGGCAGCTTCTCCTGGTGGCCGCTCGGCCGTAGCTGCACCTGGGCCGCAGCCAGCGGAGGCACGGTCCTCGCCACCTCGGGCTGGAGTCACACGGCACTCGTCCTGGCTTCGCTCGGCCTCGCCCCGGCGGGCATCGCCCTGCGAACAACCAGGGCGGGTCAGAGGGATGCGCCGGCCGGCAGCGCGCGGTAGCGCCGCATTCACTCGGGCGGCGGCGGCCGACCGGGCCGACTCGGCCGAACGGGGTACGTAAAGGCGGAGGAATTCGAGAAACGCCGCGTTGCGCAGGCGCGCGCGGCGGTGTTTCCCGAAAAAGTCCGCCCCGACGTGCGGTCCAGGACGGGGGTCAGTGCGCGGCGGGAGTCGCCGGCCGCACCGAGGACGCCAGTGCCGCGAGCACGTCGGCCGGGGTGGCCGCCATCTCGATCGAGGCGCGGAACGAGGGCTTCATCAGGCTGCGGGACAGCTGGGCGAGCACCTTGAGGTGCTCGGTGCCGGCGGCGGCCTCCGGCACGGCGATCATGAAGATCAGGTGCGCAGGGGCCTCGTCCAGCGAGTTCCAGTCAACGCCGTCTCGGCTGCGCGCGAACGCGAGCACCGGGGAGGTGGCGCCGTCGGACTTGGCGTGCGGAATCGCGATGCCCTCGCCGATGCCGGTCGTGCTGATCAGTTCACGGTCCATGGCCGCCTGCACGACGGCGTCGACGTCGAGCACCCGCCCGGTGGTCTGCATCAGACCGGCCAGACGACGGATGACGGCGTCCCGGTCGGTCTCGTCGATGTCGAGCACGATGGTGCGTTCGTCGATGTAGTCGAGCACGGTCTTCGGGGCGGGGGCCACCGGCTCGGCGGCAGCAGGCGCGGCAAGAACCGGCGCCGCAGCCACGGGCGACACGGCACTCGCCGCAGCACCCGGCGCGGCAACCGGCACAGCGGCATCCGCAGCGGCACCGGCGACCGCAACCGCGGCAGCATCCGCCGGCACGACCTTGCGCACCGAGATGCCGATCAGCAGCACCGACACCAGAGCGGTGACGGCCACACCGGAGAGAATCGCGACGAAGTACATCGGCACGCCGCTCACGGCACCGAAGACGGCCACGATCGGGCCGCCGTGCGGCACGGCGTTGGTGACCCCGGCGATCGCGGCGATGGCACCGGCGACGGCGCCACCGAGCACGTTCGCGGGGATGACCTGCAGCGGGCGGGCCGCCGCGAGCGGGATGGCGCCCTCGGTGATGCCGAAGAAGCCCATGAACAGCGCGGCGATGCCGGCCTCGCGTTCCACCGGGGTGAAGAACCGGCGACGGATGACCGTGGCCAGCCCCATGCCCAGCGGCGGCACGGCGATGGCCGCGGCGACCATGCCCATCGGGCCCGGGTTGCCGGAGGCGATCAGCGCGGAACCGAACAGGAACGCCGTCTTGTTGATCGGGCCGCCCATGTCGAACGCGACCATCGCGCCCAGGATCAGGCCGAGCACGACGACGCTGCCGCCGTCGAGGCTGGAGAGGAAGTCGGTCATCGAGGAGAACACCCAGGCGATCGGCTGGCCGAGGGCGAGCACGAACAGTCCGCCGACGACGAGGGTGGTGATCACGGGGATGACCAGGATCGGCATGATCGGCTTGATGAAGCGGTGCACGGGGATCTTCTTGATGCCCAGCGCCACGAAGCCCACCAGGAAACCGGTGACGATGCCGCCGATGAAACCGGCACCCGATTCGGAGTTGTAGAAGGAGCCGGTCGTGGCGATCCAACCGCAGATCATGCCGGGTGCGAGCCCGGGCCGGTCGGCGATCGCGTAGGCGATGAAGCCGGAGAGGATCGGCACCATCAGGGTGAAGCCGAGCACGCCGATCTGGTTGATGGTGAACCAGAAGCTGTCCTCGGGGATCACGAGTCCCTGCGGGGTGGCCTCGCCGCCGATCGACAGCGAGATCGCGATGAGCAGCCCGCCGACGACGACGAACGGGATCATGTACGACACGCCGTTCATCAGCGCGCGGTAGATGAAACCGCCGATGTCGCGTTTCCCGGCGCTCGCCGGGGCATCCGTGGTCACGGCGGCGCGGCCGGTGGGGGCGGCGGCCAGCGCCTCGGCGATCAGCGCGGCCGGGCGGTGGATGCCGTCGGAGACGCGGGTGGAGACGATGCGCTTGCCCCCGAAGCGGGACAGGTCGATCTGGGTGTCGGCGGCGACGACGACAGCGTCGGCGCGGTCGATGTCGGCCTGACTGAAGGTGCCTTCGACTCCGACGGACCCGTGCGTCTCGACCCGGATCTCGTAGCCGAGTTCGGTGGCGGCCGCGTCGAGTTTCTCGGCAGCCATGTAGGTGTGGGCGATGCCCGTTGGGCAGGCCGTGATCGCCAGGATCAACACCGTGGGCGGCGCGATGGTGGTGTCGGTCGGGGTGTCAGGCATGGTGCGGTGTCCTTCCAGGACGACGCCGACGACCGGTGGCCCGTCGGCCATGGAGCGCGTGCTCACCCGGTGAAGAATGCAGCAGCCTGTCCAGCGTACAGTTCGGCGCCCGGTGCATTCGAGAGTCTTTCGGCCCTGCCGGCCGCTAGGGTGGGACGCGACACGGGGTGCCTCCGCCGGATGCGGACGCTGAGATCCAAACCCGTCGAACCTGACTAGTTAGCACTAGCGAAGGGATGTCGCCATGAACGTTCACGCCGCCGAATCACGCGGGGATGCCGACCCGGATCTGCGGCCGGAGCCGGGCCGCACCGAACCGTTCAGCAGGCTGCTCTGGGCCGACATCGCCGAAACCCGCACCGCCATCGATGCGTTGCCCTTCATCGCGGAACTCGGCGACGGCAGCCTGTCCGCCGGCCACTTCGCCTACTACCTGGCCCAGGATGCCCTCTACCTCGCCGCGTACTCCCGGGTGCTGGCGCAGGCGAGCGTCCTGGCGCCCACCCCCGCCGAACGGGAATTCTGGGCTACCGGCGCCGCCAACTGCATCGAGGTGGAACTCGAGCTGCACCGCACCTGGCTGACCGGCCATGACACGCGCCCGGCGCCCGGCCCGGTGACCCGGTCCTACGTCGACCACCTGGTCGCGGTCAGCGCGGCAGGCAACTATGCGGTGCTGCTGGCCGCGGTCCTGCCCTGCTACTGGCTCTACGCGGATGTCGGCGAGCGCCTGCACGCCGGCTTCACGGCGAGCCGGCGCGACGCGGCGCATCCGTACGCCGACTGGCTGGAGACCTACGCCGACGAGGGGTTCGCGGCCGCGACCCGGCAGGCAATCCTGCTCACCGACACCGCGGCGGCCACCGCGACGGCCGTCGACCGGGCGCTCATGCGCGCCGTG
Organism: Cryobacterium sp. TMB1-7; assembly: GCF_004402435.1. Classification (NCBI taxonomy): domain Bacteria; kingdom Bacillati; phylum Actinomycetota; class Actinomycetes; order Micrococcales; family Microbacteriaceae; genus Cryobacterium; species Cryobacterium sp. TMB1-7. The sequence continues at coordinate 61,628 of NZ_SOFZ01000024.1, read as the reverse complement.
TTCGCGCGGTCGGCGGCCCTCGAGTTGCTCTTCTTCGACGCGCCCCGGCTGCACGCGCCGGGGTAGCAGACCACAACCATCCGCACCCGCGGATGCATGACTCCTGCGATTCCCAGCCGCCGACCGGCGATCGCCCCGGAATGACGAGGCGGTCGGCCACGCCGGCGGAATCGAGCACGAGTTGTGCTTCGGCGGCGCCGGATCAGGTCAGCGCCACGGTGCGGAAGCCCACGTTGCCGGCCGCGGAATCCGCGGTGTTGGAGGCCCGAGCGGAGTTGCGATACCGGTTGCAATAGGAGTCGTGGCAGAGGTACGAGCCGCCGCGCATCGAACGCTGCTCGCCCGTCGCCGGGCCGGCCGGATTCTCGGCGGGGGAGTGCGCGTAATAGCCCTCCGCCCACCAGTCGGCGCACCACTCCCAGACGTTGCCCACGCTCTGCCAGAGGCCGTAGCCGTTCGGCGCGAACTCCCGCACCGGGGCGGTGCTGAGCCAGCCATCGGCCAGGGTGTTCACCGCGGGAAACCGGCCCTGCCAGATGTTGCAGCGCTGCCCTTCCTCCCACTCGTCGCCCCACGGGTAGCGCCGGCCGGCCAGCCCGCCGCGCGACGCGCACTCCCACTCGGCCTCGGTCGGCAGCCGTCGCCCCGCCCAGGCGCAGTAGGCCAGCGCGTCGTTCCAGCTCACCTGCACCACCGGATGCTCGGCCAGCCCGTCGAGCGACGAACGGGGGCCGGCCGGATGCGCCCAGTCCGCGCCGCGCACCCCCAGCCACCAGGGTGTCTGCGGGGGTTGGCCGACCACGTCATCGATGTCGGCCTGCAACGCGAGGTGGAACACCGCGGAGTAGCCGAACAGCTCCGACTCGGTGCGATACCCGGTATCGGCCACGAACCGGGCGAAGGCGGCGTTGGTGACCGTCGTCGTGTCGATGGAGAAGGCATCCAGCCGCACTTCGTGCACGGGGGTCTCGCCGTCGCCGGGATTGCCCGCGCCGTCGGCGTCGCCCATGGCGAAGACCTGCGCCGGCACCAGCGCCTGGTCGAGGTGATGCCGGACGAGTGAGCCGGGAGCGGCCGGTGCCGGGGGGAGCTGGGACATGGCTGTGCCCGGGGGTGCCTCCGCATCGTCTACGCCCACGGCCAGCCGGGCCTGGCGTATCACCTCGTGTGCGGGCGCGCAGCACCCGTGCTCATCCGTCGTCACGCGCAGACCCTAGCGCTCCTCCGTCGCCGCGACCACCCTGCCGGCGGGACCAGGCTCGCCCCTCCTGATGGCGACTCACGGCATCTGGCGAGCAGAAGCTGGCGCCCGATCAGGGGCAGGGGGTACCGCCAGATTGGACGGTGGCCCATACTGGGCTCCATGGTTCCCCGCTCCGCCCCGAGTTATCGCACGCTCGCCTCGATCAGCAGGATCACTTTGCTCCTGCACCTGCAGCGTCGCGGAACCATGACCGTCGGCGACCTCGCCGAGGCGGCCGGGCTGCATCCCAACACCGCCAGAGAACATCTGCAGCGCCTGGTCGACGATGGTTTCATCACCTGCCAGCCGGAGACCCGCGAGACCAAGGGTCGCCCCCGCATGCTCTACAGCGCGGCGGCCGGTTCCGCCGAGCCCGGTTCGGTGCGCGCGGCCAAGGCCGAAGCCGCACAGCGCCGCGGTGACCTCGTGCGGAGGCTCCTGCCCCTCGAAACCGTCGACACCTCCCCGCGCCAGTGCCAGATGGACGCGCTCGACGACCACCTCGACGCCAGCGGCTTCGATTCCGACCACGACTCTGACGGCACCCACGTGCACCTGCACGATTGTCCGTACAGCGAGATGGTGAAGCTGCACCCCGAGGTGTGCACTGTGCACTTCGGCCTGATCAAGACGCTGCTCGAACAGACGGATGGCCCGCTGCGGGCCGACCGGCTGCATCCGTTGGTCGGGCCGGACATCTGCACCCTCGACCTGCTCGAGCGGGTCCTGGAGCCGGCCGCGGCGGTGCCGCCTGTGGTCATTTACGCTCCCGCTGATTATTAACGGCGTTTCCCGGTTGTAGCGGTTTTCCGCACTCGGGAGACTTGCGCAGAGGGCATCGCTGACCGTGGCGACGCCGGCAGCGCTAGGAGATCTTCGTGAAATCAGTCAAGAATTCTGTCTTTTCACGAAATGGCCGAGCCGGGGCCACATCCGCCAAACCCGGCAGCGACGGTCCCATCACCGACTCAATCCTCAACCTCGGCCGGTTCCTGCGCCGCGGTGAAACCTCCCCAGACCTGCGTTCGTTGTTCCTCGAGGGCGGCCGCGACGCCGACTCGTTCTACCGTGACCGCTGGACCCACGACAAGGAGGTGCGGTCCACCCACGGCGTGAACTGCACAGGCTCCTGTTCCTGGAAGGTGTACGTCAAAGACGGCATCATCACCTGGGAGACCCAGCAGACCGACTACCCCTCCGTGGGTCCGGACTCGCCAGAGTACGAGCCCCGCGGCTGCCCCCGCGGCGCCGCGTTCAGCTGGTACACCTACTCGCCCAACCGGGTGCGCTACCCCTACGTGCGCGGTGTGCTGCTCGAGCTGTACCGCGCGGCCAAGGCCCGCACCGGCGACCCGGTGCTCGCCTGGGCCGAGGTCACCGGCAACCCGGAGAGCGCCAAGGCGTACAAGAGTGCCCGCGGGCAGGGTGGCCTGGTGCGCGCCAGCTGGGACGAGGCCGCCGAGATCGTCGCCGCCGCCCAGGTGCACACCATCAAGAACTACGGACCCGACCGGATCGCCGGCTTCTCGCCGATCCCCGCCATGTCGATCGTCTCCCATGGAGTGGGCAACCGGTTCATCACCCTGCTCGGCGGCACCATGCTCTCGTTCTACGACTGGTACGCCGACCTGCCCGTCGCCTCCCCGCAGGTGTTCGGCGACCAGACGGATGTGCCCGAATCCGCCGACTGGTGGAACTCCAGCTATCTGATCATGTGGGGCTCGAACGTCCCGGTGACCCGCACCCCCGACGCGCACTTCATGGTCGAAGCCCGCTACCGCGGTCAGAAAGTTATCACCGTCTCGCCTGACTACGCCGACAACTCCAAGTTCGCCGACGAGTGGCTGGCCGTGCACCCCGGCACCGACGGCGCCCTGGCCCTGGCCATGGGCCACGTCGTGCTCAAGGAATTCCTCGTCGACCGGCGCACCCCGCAGTTCGTGGACTACATGAAGAAGTTCAGCGACTCCGCCTACCTGATCACCCTCACTCCGCGCGGCGACGCCTACGTGCCCGGTAAGTTCCTCACCGCGGATGCCCTGCCCGACACGGCCTCCACCGTCGCCAGCGCCACCTTCAAGCCCGTGCTGCTCGACCAGGTCGGCCACGCGGTCGTGCCCAACGGCTCACTCGGCCACCGGTTCAGCGAAACCGACGCCGGCAAGTGGAACCTCGACCTGGAGGGCGTCGACCCGCTGCTCTCCATCGCCGACAGCCCCGACCACGACGGCCGGAGCGCCGCCATCGACATGCCCCGCTTCGACGTCTCCGCCCTCACCGGCGAAGAGGGCGAGGAGCACACCGGCGGCGCCGGCGTCATCCGCCGCGGCGTGCCCGTGCGAATGGTAGCCGGCCAGCTGGTCACCACGGTCTTCGACCTGCTGCTGGCCCAGTACGGCGTCAGCCGCGACGAACTGAACCTGCCCGGCGTCTGGCCCACCGGCTACGACGACGCCTCCTCGCCCGGCACCCCCGCCTGGCAGGAGGAGATCACCTCCGTGCCGGCGCAGGCCGCGGCCCGGATCGGCCGGGAGTTCGCGCAGAACGCCGAAGACTCCGGCGGCCGCTCGATGATCCTGATGGGCGCAGGCACCAACCACTGGTTCCACTCCGACACCATTTACCGCGCCTTCCTCGCGCTGACCACCATGACCGGCTGCCAGGGCGTGAACGGTGGCGGGTGGGCGCACTATGTGGGTCAGGAGAAGGTGCGCCCGGTCACCGGCCAGGCGCAGTACGCCTTCGGCCTGGACTGGGTACGCCCGCCGCGCGCCATGATCGGCACCGCATTCTGGTATCTCGCCACCGACCAGTGGCGTTACGACGGCCTCAGCGCCGACACCCTCGCCAGCCCGTTGGCCACCGGCACCTTCACCGGACGCACCACGGCGGACTGCCTGGTCGAATCGGCCAAACGCGGCTGGATGCCCAGCTACCCCACCTTCAACCGCAACTCGCTCGACATCGTCGACGACGCCGATGCGGCCGGGGTCGCCCCGGCCCAGTACGTGGTCGATTCACTCAAGGACGGCAGCCTCGGCTACGCCTGCGAAGACCCGGATGCGCCGGAGAACTTCCCCCGGGTGCTCGTCGTCTGGCGGGCCAACATCCTCGGCTCCTCCGGCAAGGGCAACGAGTACTTCCTCAAGCACCTGCTCGGCGCCCAGAGCGCGGTGCGCGCCCCGGAATCCCCGGAGGAGAAGCGCCCGCACACCATGAAGTGGCATGAGTCGGCCCCGGAGGGCAAGCTCGACCTGATGGTCACCAGCGACTTCCGGATGACGTCCACAACCATCTACAGCGACGTGGTGTTGCCGCCGGCCACCTGGTACGAGAAGCACGACCTGTCCACCACCGACATGCACCCGTTCATCCACTCGTTCAACCCGGCTATCGACCCGCCGTTCCAGTCCAAGACCGACTTCGACATCTTCCACCTGCTGGCCCAGAAAGTGTCCGAGTTCTCCGAGACACACCTCGGTGTGCGCCGCGACCTCGTTGCCACGCCGCTGATGCACGACACCCCCGACGCCATGGCCACCCCGCACGGCATCGTGGTGGAGAATCCCGACCTGATTCCCGGCATCACCATGCCGCGGCTGGTCGTGGTGGAACGTGACTACCCGGCCTTCGCCGCGCAGCTCGGCTCCCTCGGCCCGCTCACCGCCAAGCTCGGCATGACCATCAAGGGCGTCAAATACGACCCCGACAAGGAAATCGAGTACCTCGGCACCAAGAACGGTCTCGTCGAGTCCGGACCGGCGGCCGGCCGGCCGAAGCTGGCCACCGACATCCACGCCTGCGAGATGGTGCTCGCCTTCTCCGGAACCACCAACGGGCGCCTCGGCACCCAGGGTTTCCGGCAGCTCGAGGAGCGCACCGGGCAGAAGCTCGCCCACCTGGCCAGCGACAACGAGGGGCGCCGGTTCACCTTCAAGGATGTGCAGGGCGCTCCGGTTCCCGTGCTCACCTCGCCGGAATGGTCGGGCAGCGAGCACGGCGGACGCCGCTACAGCGCCTTCACTATCAATGTCGAACACCTCAAACCGTGGCACACCCTCACCGGGCGGCAACATTTCTACCTCGATCATGACTGGATGATCGAGCTCGGCGAGCAGCTGCCGATCTACCGGCCGCCGTTGGACATGCACAGACTGTTCGACGACTCGGTCGTCGGCTCAACGAAGTCCACGGGCGCACCCGGCTCGAAGGGTCGCGCCGAGGTGGCCGTGCGCTACCTCACCCCGCACTCCAAGTGGTCGATCCACTCCGAGTACCAGGACAACCTGCTGATGCTCTCGCTCTCCCGGGGCGGACCGACCATCTGGATGTCGCCGCAGGACGCCGACAAGATCGGCGTGCGCGACAACGAGTGGATCGAGTCGTACAACCGCAACGGCGTTGTCGTGGCCCGGGCGATCGTCTCGCACCGGATGCCGGAGGGCACCGTGTACATGTACCACGCCAAAGACCGCACCATCAACGTGCCCGTCGCCGAGACCAGCGGACTGCGCGGTGGCACCAACAACTCGCTCACCCGCATCCTGCTCAAGCCCTCGCACCTGATCGGCGGCTACGCCCAACTTTCATTCGCTTTCAACTACCTCGGCCCGACCGGGAACCAACGCGACGAGGTCACCGTGATCCGTCGACGCAGCCAGGAGGTTGAGTACTAAATGCGCGTTATGGCTCAAATGTCGATGATCATGAATCTCGACAAATGCATCGGCTGTCACACCTGCTCGGTGACCTGCAAGCAGGTCTGGACCAACCGCACCGGCGTGGAGTACGCCTGGTTCAACAACGTGGAGACCAAACCCGGCGTGGGCTACCCGCGCCAGTACGAAGACCAGGAGAAGTGGAAGGGCGGCTGGGTGCGCACCAAGCGCGGCCGGCTGAAGCTCCGCGCCGGCGGTCGGCTGAGCAAGCTGCTGCACATCTTCGACAACCCCGACCTGCCCGTGATCGACGACTATTACGAGCCGTGGACCTACGACTACGACATGCTTACCACCGCGCCGGCCGGCACCCAGAGCCCGGTCGCGCGGCCGAAGTCGCTGCTGACCGGCAAGAACATGGACATCAAGTGGTCGGGCAACTGGGACGACAACCTCGGCGGCTCGCAGGAGACAGCCGCCGACGATCCCATCCTCGCCACCATGAGCGAGCACGTGAAGATGGAGTTCGAGAACACCTTCATGTTCTACCTGCCGCGTATCTGCGAGCACTGCCTCAACCCCGCCTGCGTCGCGGCGTGCCCCTCCGGCGCCATGTACAAGCGCGAGGAAGACGGCATCGTGCTTGTCGACGAGGACGGCTGCCGTGGTTGGCGCATGTGCGTCTCCGCCTGCCCCTACAAGAAGGTGTACTTCAATCACAAGACCGGTAAAGCCGAGAAGTGCACGCTCTGTTACCCGTTGATCGAACAGGGCAAGCCCACCATCTGCTCGGAGACCTGCGTGGGGCGGCTGCGCTACCTCGGCCTGATGCTCTACGACGCCGACGCTGTGCTCGCCGCCGCGTCGATCGAGAACGACCAGGATCTGCTGGATGCCCAGCGCGGGGTCTTCCTCGACCCGTTCGACCCCGAGGTCATCGCCGCGGCCAAGGCCGAGGGCATGGAAGACGACTGGATCCTCGCCGCGCAGAACAGCCCGATCTACAAGCTCATCGCCGAGTACAAGATCGCGCTGCCGCTGCACCCCGAGTACCGCACCATGCCCATGGTCTGGTACATCCCGCCGCTGTCCCCGGTGGTCGACGTGGTCTCCACCACACAAGCCGACAGTGAGGATGCCCGCACCCTGTTCGCCGCGATCGACCGGTTGCGCATCCCGGTGCAGTACCTGGCCGGCCTGTTCTCGGCCGGTGACGTGCGGCCCGTGGAGGCGTCGCTGAAAAAGCTCGCCGCCATGCGCTCCTACATGCGCGACATCAACCTGGGCCGGCCGGCGGACGAGCGCATCGCCCGCGCCGTCAACATGACCGGCGAGACCATGCAGGCCATGTACCGGCTGCTCGCCATCGCCAAGTACGAGGACCGTTACGTGATCCCCAAAGCTCACGTGGAGACCGCCCGCGAACTCGACGAGCTGGCCTGCTCGCTCGACACCGACGGCGGACCCGGCATGGGTGGACCGGGCCAGAACGCCGGACCGTTCGGCCAGGAGCCCGGCATGCCGCTGGCCGGCACCGTATCCAACTACAACGAGATGACCGGCAAGGGCGGCGAGAAGACCAAGCCCACCACCCCGGGCCGGGTCAACCTGCTCAACTGGACCGGCGGCACGGTGCCGCCGGGCATGTTCCCGCCCAAGCCGAGCCCGGAGGCCACCGCATGAGAATGCCCAAGCTCGCCCCCCGGCGGGTGGCCGCTCTCGCGCTCGACGATCAGGACCGGCGCATCGCGCACATGGCGGCGTCCCTGTTGCTGGACTACCCGGACGAGGAGCGCCGCGCCAAATTCGCGGTCGTCGCCGCGTCGCTGGGCGACCTGCCGGATGCGTTGCGCGCCGCGTTCGCCGCGTTCCTCGCCGCCGCCGACGAGCTGAGCCAGCAGCAGCTCGAGGTGCACTTCACGGCCACCTTCGACCTCAAGCGCAAGTGTTGCCCATACCTGAGCTACTACGCCGCCGGCGACACCCGCCGGCGCGGCATGGCGCTGGTGCGGTTCGTCGAGGCGTACCGGGCCGCCGGCTGGGAGGTCGACGCCGACGAGCTGCCCGATTACCTGCCGATGGTGCTCGAATTCTCCGCGCTCTCCGATTCGCCGATCGCCGGTCAGCTGCTTTCCTCGCACCGGGACGGTATCGAGGTGCTGCGTGCGGCGCTCGAGAAAGTCAACAGTCCCTACGCGCACCTCGTCGAAGCGGTCTGTCTGTCGCTGCCGCCCATCGACGATGAGACTCGCAAGCGTTACCTGGACCTCGTCAACGAGGGCCCGCCCACCGAGACCGTCGGCATGACCTACCTCGGCAATCTCAAACCGTTTTCCGCGCATGGCGCGTCCAGTGAGGAAGTACGCCGATGACCCCGCTCGATTACCTGTTGTGGGTGGCGTTCCCCTACATCGCCGCCGCCACCTTCGTGGTCGGCCACATCCTGCGCTACCGGTTCGACCAGTTCGGCTGGACCTCCCGCTCCAGCCAGACCTACGAGAACCGGCTGCTGCGCTGGGGTTCGCCGATGTTCCACTACGGCATGATCATGGTGATCGGTGGCCACGTGGTGGGCCTGTTCATCCCCAAGCCATGGCTGGAGTTCTTCGGCGTCACCGAGCACATCTACCACCTCGGGGCCACCTGGATGGGCAGCGTCGCGGCGGTGCTGACCATCGCCGGGCTGATCATCCTGATCATCCGCCGGCGCCTGGTCACCCGGGTGCACCTGGCCACCACGGTGATGGACAAGGTGATGTACATCTTCCTCGGCGGCACCATCGTGTTCGGCACCGTCGCCACCGTGCTGCACCAGGTGCTCGGTGCTGGCTACGACTACCGCGGCTCGATCTCGCCGTGGATCCGCAGCCTGTGGGGCCTGCAACCCGACCCGTCGCTGATGAGCGACGTGCCGTTCTTCTTCCAACTGCACGTGCTCACCGCCACCGCGTTGTTCCTGCTCTGGCCGTTCACCAGACTGGTGCACGTGTTCTCCGCCCCGATCGGCTACATCTGGCGGCCCTACGTGATCTACCGCTCTCGCGACACGCACAAGGGCTCCGGCGCCCGCCCGGTGCAGCGCGGCTGGGAGAAGGCCGAGCTCCCGAACGTGCGGGTCTCTCCGCGCGCCGACGAGCCCGCCCGTCCCTCCCGCTCGCGCACCAACATCCGCCGCTAACACCCCTCGTCGTCGGCCGAGCTCCTCGAGGCCTGGCGAGGTGTGTGCGGGGCGGTTCCCGTCGCGTTGGTCGAGTGTGTCGAGACCTGGCGAGGTGTGTGCGGGGCGGTTCCCGCCGCGTTGGTCGAGTGTGTCGAGACCTGGTGAGGTGAGTCGCGAACGCGCCCCGGGTCGGGGGATCTCAGCGAGCTCGATCAGCGGCTGGGGCTTAGGTGCGTCGTGGCTGGGTTGCGGCCGGGCATCTCGATGAGTGTTTGGCCGGGGTCGATGGTTGTGGGTGGGCGGAGCCAGTAGCGGCCGGTGTTTTCGAAGATCTGCCAGTGCTGGTTGTGGAGCAGCAGGTGATGGGCGTGGCAGAGCAGGATGCCCTGGTTGATGTCGGTTCTGCCGTGGTCTCTGAGCCAGTGTTCGATGTGGTGGGCTTCGGTGAACGCTGGTGGGCGGTCGCAGCCGGGCCACCGGCAGCCGCCGTCGCGGGCGGCGAGGGCCCGGCGTTGGGCCCGGTTGAACAGGCGTTGTTCGTGGCCCAGGTCCAGGGGCCGGTTGAACTCGTCGACGGTGATCTCAACACTTCCCGAGTCGCAGATGAGGCGTTCGATGGTTTCGGGGGAGACCGGGGCGTTGTTGCCCTCGATGTAGCCGTGCCCGGTTTGGCCGGGTAGGCAGATCAGGATGTTGTCGGCGGCGGGTTCGCCGGCGTTGGCCGGTTCTGCCGGTCCTGCCGGTTTCGCGGGCGCTGCGGGCCGGGCCGTCGTGGCGGTGGTGGTGAGGATCTGCACGGCGGGGCGGCGGCCGCCGAGCATCTCGTTGGGGTTGATGGTGGTGCCGGCTTTGAGGAGGTCGAGGAAGCCGTCGCAGGTGATTTGGCTGGTGTTGCGGGGGTCGTTCTTGACGCGTTTGGCCCAGGCGGCGCGTTCGGTGTCGACGAAGCGCACGCCGCCGCGACGGGGGCTGGTGAGACTGTCGAAGGTGGCTTTGATGAACTCGCCCTGTTCCGCCGGGAAGAGCCCGTCGATGCGGACCTGGCCGGTGTTCAGGGTCCAGATGCGCAGGTAGCGGTCGTCCCAGGCTTTCTGTTCCCGTATCCTAATGCCGGCCTCGTCGAGGCTGTCGCGCGTCTGCCGGGCCCGTTTGAGGAGCTGGTCCACGTCCATCGCCGCGGCGTCGGCGAGCAGCCTGGCGAGGGCGTCGGCGAGGACCGGGCCGGTGACGACGGTATCGATATCGCCCAGGCCGGTGCGTAGGGCGTGCGCGGCATCGATCGAGAGGGTGCCGCCGGTCACGGCGTGCGAGATCGGGGCGTGCCAGGGTGCCGGGGCCGGCGGCGACAGCGGAACCGCAAAGTCCCGGGCGTCGGACGAGTCCGGGTCGAGCGCGCCATCCAGCGCACTGTCGGACAACCGGCGGGCCGCCTCGTCCTCGGCAGCCAGGAACGCGGCCGCCTGCGCTTGGGCATCTTCGGCCTCGGCGAGCATCCGGCCCACCCCCACGAGCTTCCTCGACTCAACCTTGCTCGTGCCGGTCAGCTCCTGGATCAAGGCCTCGGGGTTGAGGAAACCCTGCTGCGCAGCCAGACCGGACTGGCCCAGCTCCCATCGGGAACGCTGGGCCAGGGTCTTCGCCAGCCACGCCTTGCGGGTGTCGAGCTCGCGCTGGGCCTGCGCGAGAGTGCGCTGACCGGCCAGGACAGCGGCATCCGACAACGCGTCGTAGTCAACGCTGCACGACCCTAACCGGGCCACATTCTCCGCGGCTTCCACCAGCGCATCACCGCGATGAGTGGCGAACGTAGCTGCGATACTCGACTGGTTTGTCATGCCCCGAATCTAGCCCGAATACGAAGCTTTGTGTGAGCAAATATCAAAATGTGGATAACCTCTTCGCCCGTCGGCCGTCGGGCCAGGCCCGCCACGAAACACCGCCCCCACCAGCCCCGCCGGGCATCCCGCCGGGGGATGGCGGGGTGAGGGGGGCGGAGGGGCTAGCCGGGGTAGGGGGCGTTGGGACGGGCGTAGAAGATCCAGGCCAGGACCGTGCAGAAGACGCAGAACACGGCGCAGCCGATGAAGAACGCTGTCGGGCTGATCGCCGTGAGCGCGATGCCCACGATGAACGGGCCGAACGCCGCGATCGCGGAGGTCCAGGCGATGGCGCCGCCGGCCTGGCGTTTGGGGAATATCATCGGCATCTGCTTGAAGGTGCCGCCGTTGGCCAGACCCGCGAAAAAGAAGATGATCAGCATCCCGGTGAGGAAGCCCCAGAACTCGCCGACACTCGACGGGGTGAGGAAGAACGCGGTCAGAACCGTGCCCACCACCATGCCGGCACCGCCGACGAAGGTGAAGACCGCGCCGCCGAACTTGTCGCAGAACGGGCCGCTGGCCGCTCGCACGGCGGCTCCCACGACAGGGCCGATGAACGCGAATGCCAACGGGTTGGGTGCATCCGGGAAGTCGCCGTAGACGTTGAGGATGATCAGGCCCATCTGGGCGGCCAGGCCGCTGTATGCGCCGAAGCTCATCAGGTAGATGGCGGTCATGATCCAGGTGTGCTTGATCTTGAAGATGTCCACCTGCTGCGCGAAGTTGGCCGTGATGGGCACCCGGCGCAGATACAGGATCGAGAGCACCATCGCGAGCAGAGCCCAGGGGATGAGCACCAGCCCACCGTTGTGCAGCCAGACCAGTTCGCCGTTCGCGCTGGACTGCGGGGTGAGGGCCGCCGTGCCGAGCAGACCGAAACCGACAACCCAGGGCAGCAGAAGCTGGATGAGGCCGATACCGAAGTTACCCAGTCCCGCCTGCAGCCCGAGCGCGGTGCCGGCCAGGCGCTTGGGGAAGAAGTAGCTGGTGGAGGCCATCAGGCCGGAGAACGCGCCGCCGCCGATGCCGGCCGAGAACGACAGGCAGAGCAGCACCCAGAACGGGGTGGAGGTGTCGCGTACGGCGAGGGTCCAGCCGAGCATCGGCAGGATCAGTAGCCCGGACGACATCGCCACCAGGTTGCGGGTGCCCATGATCGGCGGCAGGAACATGAAGACCAGCCGCAGGATGCCGGCGGCCAAGCCGGGCAGGGCCACCAGCCAGTACAGCTGGCCGGGCGTCAGCGAGTAGCCGATGTCGTTCAGTCGCGGCGCGATCGCGCTCACCAAGTACCAGGAGGCGAACGCGAGCGTCAGGCTGAAGGTGGTGATCCAGAGCGTGCGCCAAGCGAGCTTGGAGTCCCACGTCTCTTCGTTTTCCGGGTCCCAGTTGGACAGGTCCGGTTCGAGGCGGCTGCTGACGGCGGTGGAAGCGGCGGCTGACATGAAAGCTCCTGGTTTCCGGTCGGATGAGAGCGCACCTGCTGGTGCGCTCAAGGTCAGCCTGACCGTCGCCGAAGGCCCCGACAACGAGCGAACACCGTGAAAAATGATCCGTGCCCGCCGCGGCCGCTGCGACCGGACACGATGCGGCGAACCCGAACCGTTCGGGGTTAGGGTCGGTGTATGTCCGGCGTACCGATTCCCGTGCGCGTCATCGAGCCGCTGGCCGGTGATGTGCCGCTCGGGCCTGCCCCGGCCCCGGATACCCAGCTCGTCGACACCCTCGGTCGCCCGCTGCACGACTTGCGCCTCTCGGTCACCGACCGGTGCAACTTCCGCTGCGTGTACTGCATGCCCAAGGAGATCTTCGGCAAGGACTTCGCCTTCATGCCCCGCGACGAGATGCTCTCGTTCGAGGAGATGACCCGGCTGGCGCGTATCTCGGTGGCGCACGGGGTGGAGAAGATCCGGCTCACCGGCGGCGAACCGCTGCTGCGCAAGGGCCTCGAAGAGCTCATCGCAATGCTCGCCGCCCTCCGCACCCCGGCGGGCCGGCCCGTGGACATCGCCCTCACCACCAACGGTTCCGCCCTGGCGATGAAGGCGCAGGCGCTCAAGGATGCCGGCCTCAAGCGCGTGACTGTCTCCCTCGACTCCCTCGACGACACCACCTTCCGCACGATGAACGACGTCAACTTCCCGGTCGCCCGCATCCTGGCCGGCCTCGACGCCGCCCACGCCGTCGGCCTGGGTCCCATCAAGATCAACATGGTCGTCAAGCGCGGCCAGAACGACCACGACATCGTCAACATGGCCCGGCATTTCAAGGGCACCCCCTACATCCTGCGATTCATCGAGTTCATGGACGTGGGCACGAGCAACGGCTGGGACATGGCCGCCGTGCTCCCGTCCAGTGAGGTGCGTGACCGCATCCACGCCGAACTGCCGTTGCAGGAAGTGGCGCCCAACTACGCCGGCGAGACCAGCCGTCGTTGGCGGTACGTCGACGGCGAGGGCGAGATCGGCCTGATCTCCAGCGTCACCCAGTCGTTCTGCCACACCTGCTCCCGCGCTCGGGTCTCCACCGACGGCAAGCTGTTCACGTGCCTGTTCGCCAGCGGCGGCCATGACCTGCGCGCGCTGCTTCGCGATGGCAGCAGCGACGAGCAGCTCTCGGCCGCGATGGGTTCCATCTGGCGGCAGCGCACCGACCGGGCCTCCGCATTGCGCAGCGCCCAGACCGGAGCGGTGCGCTCCTCCGGCACGAAGATCGAGATGTCCTACATCGGCGGATGATCGCCGCCCGGTCCGGTTTAACCGCACGCTGCTACTCTAAAATCATGGTTTCGACCGATCAGAGTGACGCCAGGCACGCGGCCCTGGCCAGTGAGCCGCGCCGCCGGGTGCTGGGCCTGCTCACCGCTGCCGCCGAGCCGCTGGACGCCGTCACCGTCGCCGCGGGCATCGGCCTGCATGTCACCACCGCCCGGTTCCACCTGGAGCAGCTCGAGGCCGCGGGACTGGTCGAGCGCCAGGTGGCCAGGGCCGGCCAGCGTGGCCGCCCGCACGTGCTGTTCAGCCCGGTGGCGGCGCCGCTGCCCGTCGAAGATGCCCAACTGCAGCTCACCCAGGCCCTCGCCTCGGTGATCGGCGAGGACGCCGACGGCGGTCGCGCCCGCTCGGTGCGCGCCGGCGAGCGCTGGTCGGCGCAGTACGCGGCCGGGGCGGATGCCGCCGATCCGGTCGACCTGGTGGGCACCCCGTCCGCCGCCTCGGCCGGAACCGACATGGTGCCTCCGTTGCTGCGGGTGCTCACCGAGATCGGCTTCGAGCCTCAGCTGCGCGCAGACGAGAACACCATCGCGCTGCCGGCCTGCCCGTTCCGGGCCGAGGCGCGCGCCAACCCCAATGTGGTCTGCTCGGTGCACCTGGGCCTGATCCAGGGCCTGGTGCGGGAGCGAGGGCACGACGCGTCCGCCATCCGCCTGCTCCCGTTCGTGCAGCCCGACCTCTGCCTCGTGGAGTTGCCTCCGGGTCTCGCGGACTGAGGGAAATGCCCCCAGTGCGGGCCGAAGTCGGTGCTTTTCTCACAGTTCGCGAACTGTCACCCCACGTAGGAGGACACGTCGACCTGCGCGGTTACGTCCACGTAGACGTCGCCGTCGACGATGGTGAGCGGGTAGACCGGCACCGGCTCTGAGGCCGGCAGGGTGCGGGCCCGCCCGGTGGACAGCTCGAACCGGCCGCCGTGCGCCCAGCACTCCAGGTCGTCGCCCTCGACGAAGCCGTCGGAGAGGGAGATGTCTGCGTGCGAGCACATGTCGCCGAGCGCGAAGCAGTTTCCGGCGCTGTCTTTCACCAGGGCGACCGCCACACCGTCGACCATCACCTTGATCGCCTCGCCGAGCTCGAGCTCGGATTCCGCGCACACCCTGGTTGCCATCTGTTTCTCGTTCCTGCCGATTCTTCTTGCGGCCTGGGCCGATGGGACGAACGTCCCGATTAAAAGGATAGACATCCTCTAAAGTGACTCACTAGGGTCATTCGACCCGGCGAAGGAGAATTTCTGTGACTGCCGAACCGATCAACCTCTCATCCAGCCGCCCCGGTGCCGTGGATGTCGAAGCCCCCGCCGGGCATGCCTGCGCCTGTGGACACGAGGACACCGAGAAGATCGTCCTCGACTCCCGCACCATCCCGCACGCCATCCGCCACGCCACGATCTTCGGAGCCCTCGGCGCCATCCAGCCCGGCTTCGCCCTCGACCTGATCGCCTCGCACAACCCGCTGCCGCTGCTCGGCCAGCTCGAGAGCAGCCGCCCCGGCGACTTCGTCGTCTCGTACCTCGAGAACGGCCCCGAAACCTGGACCATCCGCCTCACCCGCGCCAACTAGCCGGCACCTGCCCGCCTGCCGCCGCCGATGACCACGCTCAGCCCCCTCCGCCGCACCGGCAGCGCCCTGCGCGGCACCGGCCCGGCGGCACGGCCGAAGGTCACCGGCCGGTTGGTCTTCCTGCTCCTCGGCGGCATCGCCCTGCTCGCCGGCCTCGACGGCGCCCTGCTGCTGCTCGGCCTGGCGGCCCCGGTCGACAGCGCGCGGCTCGGTGCGGTGCACGGGCCGCTGATGGTGTTCGGCTTCGTCGGCACCGTCGTCGTGCTCGAGCGGGCCGTGGCCGTGCGCCGCGGCTGGGCGTACCTCGCCCCTGGCCTGCTCGGCGCCGGCGGCCTGGCCCTCATCTCGCCGCTGCCGGTGGTCGTGGGCCAGGTCGCCCTCGTCGCCGGTTGCGCCGTGCTGCTGGCCATCTACGCCGAGATCTGGCGCCGGCAGGGGTCGGTGTCCACCGCTGTGCAGGTGCTCGGCGCCGTCGCCGGGCTGATGGCCACGGTGTTGTGGCTGCGCGGTATCGGCATCCCGCAGCTCGCGCCACTGCTCATCCTCTACCTCGTGCTCACCATCGCCGGCGAGCGCCTCGAGCTGTCCCGCATCTCGCCCACCGTGAACCGTCGAGCCGAACAGTGGATGCTCGGCATCAGCCTCTCCCTCAGCTTCGGCTCGGTCATCGCCCTGGTCTGGCCGATCGCCGGCTACCCCCTCCTGGGCGCCGGGATGCTGGCGCTGGTGGCCTGGCTGTTCCGCCACGACATCGCCACCCGCATGGTGCGCTCGGTCGGGCTGCCCCGCTACATGGCCTGGTGCCTCCTGGCCGGCTACGGCTGGCTCGTCGTGGTGGGCGGCATCTGGCTCCTGCAGGGCCCGGTCTACTCCGGTCCCGGCTACGACGCGATGATGCACGCCGTGTTCCTCGGTTTTGTGATGTCGATGATCATGGCCCACGCCCCCACCATCCTTCCTGCCGTGCTGCGCCGACCGCTGCCCTACCGACCGATCATGTACCTGCCGGCCGGGCTGCTGCACGCCTCGCTGCTGGCCCGGGTCCTGTTCGGTGACGCCTACGGTGTGCCGGCCCTGGTGCAGTGGGGCGGCGTCTTCAACATCGTCGCGGTGCTGCTGTTTGTACTGATCGCCGTGGTCTCGGTGCTGCGCGGCAGCACCGTGTTGCCCGCGCGAGCAGCAGCGCGCAGTACCGCCGTGCCGCCGGCACCCTCCCCGCGAGGCTCGCTCTTATGAAGGACAAGCTCTGGCACATCGTCTCGGGCATCCTGGTGCCGGCCTGGCTGGTCGCCGCGGTGGTCTTCACCTTTTTGCACCGCCTGGTGCCGTCATCGGGGTGGTTGCTCGTGCACCTGCTGCTGCTCGGCGCGGTGAGCACCGCCATCCTGATCTGGAGCCAGCACTTCGCCGACACCCTGTTGCGACGCAAGGCCCTCGGCCACCGGCTTTCGCTGGGGCTGCGGCTGAGCGTCCACACCGTGGGCGCGACCCTGGTGATGACGGGCATGGTCATCGACGGGTACCCGCTGGTGCTGGTCGGCGGCATCCTGGTGGGCCTGAACGCGATCATTCACGCCATCGTGATCGTCGGCCAGTCCCGCGGCGCGATGCCGGGCCGGTTCGCCCCGCTGGTGCGCTACTACGTAGCCAGTGCGCTGATGCTGGCCGCCGGCGTGGTCCTGGGCATCCTGATGGCCAGGCTCGACGGTGGCGGTGAGGACTACGAACGTCTCTTCATCGGGCACCTCGGCCTCAACCTACTGGGCTGGGTGGGCCTGACCGTGATCGGCACCATCGCCCTGCTTTGGCCCACGGTGCTGCACACCCGCGTGGAGGGCGCCACGCTCGCCGGCGGGCACACCCTGATGGTGCTCGTGGGCGCCCTCGGTCTGCTCGCCCTCGGTTGCCTGGCCGACCTGCGCCTGATCGTGGCCCTGGGCGTGCTGGTCTACCTGGCCGGGCTGGGCCGGGTGCTCTGGGAGGCCGTCGGCCACCTGCGCCGCGCGCCCGCGGTCACCTTCGCGGCGTGGAGCCTCGGCGCCGCGATGGTCTGGTTCGCGCTCTGCACCCTCGGTTTCGGCCTGCAGCTGGTACTCGCCCCGAGCTGGACCGCGGCCGCCGCCGGCGTGGAGACCCTGGTGCCCTACTTTGCGGTCGGCTTCGCCGCCCAGATCCTGCTCGGCGCCCTGAGTCACCTGGTGCCCGTGGTGCTCGGCGGCGGCCCGCCCGCCCTCAAGGCCACCGCGGCCGAACTCGACCGCGGCGGCCTGGTCCGGGTCGTCCTCGTCAACGGTGCCCTCGTCCTCTTGCTCCTGCCGGTTTCCAGCACCATTACCGTGCTGCTGTCGGTGCTGACCGTGGGCACCCTGGCCAGTTTCCTGGTGCTGTTCACCCTGGCCCTCCGCACCAACCGTCGGGTACGCGCCCTCCCGCTGGTGCGGATCGCGCCGGGCGAACGCACCGCGCCGACCGAGCGACCCCGCAGCACCGGACGGATGCTCGCGGCCGCGACCGTGCTGCTGCTCACGGTGACCGCGGGCATCGTGGCCGACCCGGCCTCAATCGGCCTGTCGACCATGGCCGCCCCGGCCGCCGGCACGGCCGCCGCCGCGACCGGGCACACCACCACGGTGGCGGTGAACATGGTGGACACCCGCTTCGTACCCGACCGCATCGAGGTGCCGGTCGGTGACGAACTGGTGATCGAACTCACCAATAGCGATGACATGGTGCACAACCTGGTGCTCGAGTCCGGGCTGGTCTCCTCGTCGCTCGACCCTGGCGCCACCGAGACCGTGGCAGTGGGCGTGATCGGCGCGAGTGTGGACGGCTGGTGCTCGATCGCCGGACACCGGCTGCTGGGCATGGAGATCAGCATCATCGCGGTGGGCGGCGGCAGCGCCACTGACGACATGACCGCGGATGACATGGCCGCGGCTGACTCCGGCCACGCCGGCCACGGCGCGGCCGCGACTGGGGCATCCGCCGCCGACGACCTCGACCCGATGGCTGAACCCGACGCTGATTTCCAGGCGAGGGACGCCGCACTGCCGCCCGCCGCATCCGCCACCGTGCACCGGCAGACCCTGACCGTGCGCAATGTGGAGACCGAGGTGGCCCCGGGGGTCACCCAGATGCTGTGGACCTTCAACGGCACCGCGCCCGGCCCCACTCTGCGCGGCACTGTGGGCGACGTGTTCGAGATCACCCTGGTGAACGAGGGCACGATGGGGCACTCCATCGACTTCCATGCCGGCGACGTCGCCCCGGATGAGGTGATGCGCACCATCCAACCCGGCGAGAGCCTGGTCTATACGTTCACCGCCACCCGGTCCGGCATCTGGCTGTACCACTGCTCCACCATGCCCATGTCGGTGCACATTGCCAACGGCATGTTCGGTGCCGTCATCATCGACCCGCCCGGGCTGGCCGAGGTGGATCGGGAGTACCTCGTCGTGCAGTCCGAGCTCTACCTCGGCACGCAGGGCGGCGAGGTCGACGACCTCAAGGTCGAGGCGCAGACCCCAGACCTGGTCGTCTTCAACGGCTACGCCAACCAGTATGCCGCCCGCCCTCTCGCGGCCCGGGTGGGTGAGACCGTTCGCGTCTGGGTGCTGGCTGCCGGACCCAACGTGGGCAGCGCCTTCCACGTCGTCGGCGGCCAGTTCGATACCGTCTATAAGGAGGGCGATTACACGCTCAAAGACGGCGGCAGCACCGGAACCGGCGGCTCCCAGGTGCTCGACCTCGCCGCGGCGCAGGGCGGGTTCGTGGAGCTCACCTTCGGCCAGGCCGGTCACTACCCGTTCGTGAGCCACGTCATGTCGGATGCCGAGAAGGGCGCCCGCGGCATCCTCGAGGTGCTCCCGTGAGTGAGGCCCGGCGGTCGGTGCCGCTGCGCTCGGTACCGCTGCGCAGTACCTGCGGTCGCCCGCACCCGTGCCCGCCCGCGATGCAACTGCGGATCCTCGAGCAGATCGGCCTCTTCCACGGCCTGTCCGGCACTGAGCTGGCCTCGATCGGCGCACGGATCCAGTCGCTGGGCTGGTCGGCCGGCGAGGCCGTGTTCACCGCAGGCGACCCCGCCGAGCACGTCTACCTGCTCGCGGCCGGCCAGGCGAAGGCCTTCCGCACCACCCCGACGGGCCAGCGCACCAGCCTCGACTTCTTCGGGCCCGGCGACGTGCTCGGCGGCCTCACCTGGGCGGGCCGCAGCGGATACACCGAGACGACCGTCGCCCTGGTCACCACCTGCGCCCTCCGCATCGACGCGGGCGCCTTCCGCGAGGTGATGCTCGCGCATCCGTCGGTGGCTCTCGGCGTGCTCGACGTGGTCTCGGACCGTCTCGCCCGTGCCCGCTCCACCGAGCAGCAGGCCTCCAACACCGTCACCGAACGGGTGGCGGCCGGCCTGCTCCGCCTGGCCGACACCTTCGGTGTGCCGGGTGACGAGCCCGGCGCGACCCTCATCCAGCTGCCCCTGACCCGGGCCGACCTGGCCGCCATGGCCGGCACCAGCGCCGAGTCGGTGTCCCGCACGATGAGCCGGCTCCGCCGCGACGGGCTGATCGACTCGGGTCGGCGTTGGACCGCTGTGCTCGACCGGACCGGTCTGCTCGCGGCAAAGTGACGGCCGTCATGGTCGCCGCCCGGCAGCCTCCGTAACGTCGTGAATGCCCCGGTCAACCGGGGTGCACGGCACACCGAAAGGCACCCATCATGACCACCCTCACCTCACCCAGCACCCACACCATCCTGCGGGCCGACGGCTTCTCCTGCCCCTCCTGCGTCGCCAAGATCGAGAAGCTGATCGGTCGACTGGCCGGCGTCATCGGCGTCGCCGTGTTCTTCTCCTCCGCCCGCATCGAGATCGACCACGACCCGGCCGTCGTGAGCACGGATGCCCTCATCGCCGCGGTCGGCAAGGCCGGCTACCCCGCCCGCCTGGCCGCGTTCTGACCGGCCAAGCTGGGGGAGTGACATGCGCACCGCGGCCGGGATCGGCCGCCGCCTGAACACCCGGTGGACGATTCCGGTGGTATCAGGGACGCTGATCGCGGCGGCCTGGCTGGCCGGCCCGGTGCCCGCGCTGAGCCTGGCCTCGGACGCGGCGATGGTGGCGGCCGCCGTTGTGGCCGGCGCCCCGATCGCCCGGGCGGCCCTGCGCGGCCTGTCCGGGCGGGTGGTCGGCATCGACCTGCTCGTCACCGTGGCCACGGTGGGCGCGATCGTGCTCGGCGAATACTGGGAGGCCGCAGCGGTGACCGTCCTGTTCGCCATCGGCCACGCCCTCGAGACGGCCACCCTGAACCGCACCCGGTCCGCCCTGACCGCCCTTGTGGCGCTGGCCCCCGACGTGGCCCTGGTGCTCCGCGATGGTGCGCAGACCGAGGTGCCGGCCGCCGACGTGCTCACCGGGGAGACCGTGCTGGTCAAGTCCGGCGCGCGGGTTCCGGTGGACGGCACCGTGCGGCACGGCACCGGCACCCTCGACGAAGCCTCGATCACGGGCGAATCCCTCCCGGTGGCCAAGGCTCCCGGCGACAGGGTCTTTGCCGGCACGATGTCCACCGGCGGGTTGTTGCAGGTCGAGGCCACCGAGGTCGGTGCGGCCACCACCCTGGCCCGCATCGTGCACAGGGTCGAGGAGGCGCAGGATGCCACCGCCCCGACCCAGGTCTTCATGGACAGGTTCTCCGCCTGGTACACCCCAGGCATCCTGGTGCTCGCCGTGGTCGTCGGGTTGCTTTCCGGCGACCTGTTCCTCGCGCTGACGCTGCTGGTCATCGGCTGCCCAGGCGCCCTGGTCGTCTCGATTCCCGTCGCGATCGTCGCCGGCATCGGCCGCGCCGCCCGGTCCGGAATCCTGATCAAGGGCGGCGAGTTCCTCGAGAGCGCATCGAAGGTCACCGTCGTCGCCGTCGACAAGACCGGAACCCTCACCAGGGGTCGCCCGCGGCTGACCGACGTCGTGGTGCTGAACCCCGAGCTGACCCGCGCCGACGTGCTCGGCTGGGCCGCTCGGGCCGAGGCCGGCTCCGAGCATCCGCTGGCCGGAGCGATCGTGCTGGCCGCAGCGGAGCACGCCCTGGAGACGGTCGGTGCGGCAGATCGCGGTGCCGGTGGAACCCTCCTGCCCGACACCATCACGTCGATCCCCGGCCAGGGCATCACCGCCACCGTGGCCGGGCGTTCCGTGCTGATCGGCAACCCGGCGCTGCTGGCCGCTCACGCCATCGACGACCCGGAAGCGGCCGTCACGGTGGCCGCCGACCTCGCCGCCCGCGGGCGTACGCCGCTGATCGTCGTGATCGACGGCACCGTGGCCGGAGTCCTCGCGGTCGCCGACGAGGTGCGCCCCGACGCCGCCGGTATGGTGGCGGCCTTGCGCGCCGCCGGGGTGCACAGGGTCATCATGCTCACCGGCGACGGGCCGCTGGTGGCCGCGGCTGTCGGCGCCGCGGTCGGCATCGACGAGATCCGGGCATCGCTGTTGCCGGAGGACAAGCTCGACGTCGTGACGCGGCTGCAACAGGACGGCCACGTTGTGGCGATGGTGGGCGACGGCGTGAACGACGCCCCGGCGCTGGCCACCGCGGACATCGGCATCGCGATGGGCGCGGCCGGGTCTGCGGTGGCGGTCGAAACCGCCGACATCGCCCTGATGGGTGACAACCTGCTGATGCTCCCCGCGGCCATCGACCTGGCCCGGCGCACCGTGCGCACCATGCATCAGAACGTGGCCCTCGCCCTGGTCACGGTGGCGCTGCTGCTGGCCGGGGTGCTGTGGGGCGGCGTGACCATGGCCGTGGGGATGCTCGTGCACGAGGCATCCGTTCTCCTCGTGATCGTCAACGCGATGCGGCTGTTACGCCGTAGCCGCCCGAGCCCGCTCGTGCCGCAATAGCCCCCACACTATGAGCGTCTGGGCCGCGATATAGGTGACCATGATCAGGAAATCCGCCAGGGGGATGCCGGCATCCGGCAAAAACCTGTTGATCGCCAGGAGCGAGTCGGAGACGACGAACAGCGCCCCGCCCCAGGCGACCCAGCGGTTGCACCGAGACGCGAAGGCGGCCATGGCGGAGAGCACGATGCCGTACGCGATGACCGGAACCAGCAGCGAGCCGGTATGCGGGCCCAGGATCATCAGCAACACGACGAGCCAGACCGCGTAGGCGATGGCCCACCATTGCACCCGGCGTACCGCGATCCGGGAGACGAAAAGCACGAGGTAGGTGATGTGCGCCAGCAGGAAGAAGACCAGGCCGACGACGAACCACCACGGGATCGTGACGTCTCCCACCCACGAGAAGAACAGCGCGACCACCCCGAGCACAATCGCCGGCGAGCGACGCTGCGGCGCACCCCAGATGAGCCCGGTCGCCAGGGCCGGCATCAGCAGCGGCTTCGTCCACTCCGCCAGGCCGTGCAGCGACAACAGGATGGCGCCCAGGTGTATCAGACCGACCACGATGATGGGCAGAAACGGAACGACGGGAGATGCCGATCGGACCGTGGCGCGGGATTTTTCCACTGTGCTCACTTCGATGTGGGGCGGATGTCTCACTCACTGTACCGAGGTGCGGCCGGAGCATGCAGGCTCACTGGTCAGCGCGTGATGTCATCGTTGCCCACGCCCGGTTCGGCCAGGGTGGCCGGCGAGCCGGCGTCGTCGGGCGGGTCCAGGAACGAGAGCACGTCCGGCAGGAACCGGGGATCCAGCATGGTGCCCAGATGCCCGCGCCCGGGGTACAGGGCCAGGGTGCCGCGGGGGATGCCCTCGGCAGTCTCGCGGAACAGCTCGGCCGAGTAGAAGGCATCCCGGCCCCCGCCGATCACCAGGGTCGGGGCGACGATATCGGCCAGCCTGGTGTGCAGGTCGAAGGCATCCTCGGCCCGGATCGTGGTGATCAGGTCGGCCGTGGTGTGGCCGAAGAATCGCGCACCGACCAACCAGCCGAGAGCAGCCAGCAGCCGCCTGGATTGAGTGCCGGCTCCGAGCATGCGCATCATTTCGGCACTGGCGGCCCTCGGTCGTCCGTCGAGCACGTTGTCGGCGGTCCGAAGCTGGGTGTCCCGGCCCTCGTCGCCCAACCGATACGCGGCCGACACGATCACGAGCCGTTTCACCACGGCGGGATGGTCGGCGGCCAGCTGCAGCGCCACACTGCCGCCGGTGGACTCGCCGATCACGTCGACGGGCTCGTCGAAGCGCCGCAGCATCGCGTTGGCGTAGTCGGCGGCGATATCGGCCATGGTGGCGCCGGGCTCGAGGCCAGGGCGGCGGTTCACCCACCACACCCGGCGGGACGCGGCGAAGGGCAGCAGCTGCCGGGTCTGGAAGCGCCGGTCGGAGCCCGTAGGCGGCTCGTGGTTGGGCGTGATCCCGGCCAGGAAGACCAGCGGAGGGCCGGCGCCGACGGCGAGGAACGGCATCCCGCCCGGCCAGGTGCCGTAGACGCGGGGCGGCGGGGGAGTTGGAGACATGAGGTTGGCCCTTCGCTCGCGGCGGTATGCGGTTGTCTCAGGTTCGGTTCTCGGTGCTCTGCGGCGGGGGCGGATCGGTGTGGCGCGCCTTGGTGGTCTCCTGGCGCTCGTCTGCCGTGCCGACACCTGTCGCGGGGTCGTCGTGGCGTCCGCCGTGGCGCGTGTCCACGGTCGGATCGATCTCGTCGGCATGCCGACTCTGCTTCTCGGAGTGGGCGCGCAGCTCCTGCGCTTGGGCTTGGCGCTGGTCGGCCTCCTGGCGCAGGCGGTCGGCGTCCACTTGCGCCTGCTGGGCATCAGCCTGAGCCCGGGTGGCCTTGGCCTCGTTCTCGCGGGCGTCGAGGGCACGGGCCTCCGCGTCCCGGCGCATCTCCTCGGCCCGCTGCTGGTCGGCACGGCGTTTCTTCTCGCGCTGCTCCCGGCCGCGCCGGGACGCGACGACCGCGATGACGCCGATGATCGCGAGCACGACGACGATACCCACGATGATCCAGATGACCGTGGCAGTGTCCATGACAGTTCCGCCTTCCGTACAATCGAACCGGCTTACCGGTGATAGTAGGCCGCTCGGCGGAGTTCCGCTTGGCCGGGCGGGTCAGGCGCGGGGCAGCACCTCGATCAGCCGCAGTCGTTCGAGCACGACCTCGGTGTCGTCGGTGACGGTGAAGGCAGGATCGCCGAGGTACGCGCGCATGTCGTCGCTGTGCCAGAAGGACTCGTGGCCGACCCGCCAGGCGGCCACGGAGTCATAACCCTCGCCCTCAGCGCGGGCGTGGTCGAGATCCACGGCACCGAGACGCACCACGCGCATCCCCGTGGTCTCGATGATCGCCGCCGGGCGGCCGGCCGAGTCGATCACGACCTGCCGGCTGCCGATCACGGGCAGCGGCTCGTCCTCGATGCCGTATTCGATGAGTGTGGACGTCGTCGACGTTTTCGAGCCGTCCAGGATCGCGGCGACAAGCTGGTCGCGTAGCGGGCCGGGAAAGGCGAACTCCGCGATCGGCAGGTCATGGGTCGCCGGGTGAGCGGCGGCCGTCAGGTCGGCGGCGATCCGCAGGGCCTCGGCGGCGATCTGCGCCGTGGCGGCCACATCGCTCATCCAGAGCGGCACGGCGGTCGAACGGATGCCGGCGGCCTCGAGCGCGGGCACGGCGTCGGCATCCGTCTCGTCGACGAGCCAGGCGTCGAGCACGCCGTCGCGTTGGCGGGAGCCGTAGTGCAGGCCCACCGCGAGGGCGGAGGTCTCCACGCCGATGGTGGTCAGGCAGGTGTCGGCCATGCCGCGCACAGCGGCGCCGGAGATGATCGGTGAAATGCCCACGACCCGGGCGGTGGTGGCGCGCAGGGCTTCGCGGATGCCAGGGATGCTCAGGATCGTGCCGACCGAGACGACGGGGTTCGACGGCGGCAGGATCACCAGGTCGGCGCTGAGGATGGCGTCGATCACGCCGGGCGCCGCGACGGCGTCGGCCAGGCCCACCTGCACGAACTCGGTGACGGGTTGGCCGGCGCGGTAGCGCACCCACCATTCCTCGAAGTGAATAAGGTCGCCCGCGCGGTGCTCGTCGGCGTCGGCGGCCAGGCGCACGTGGGTCTCCACGAACTGGTCGCTCATCGGGAGCAGGCGCGCGCCGGGCTTCCAGCGGCGGCAGAGGAACTCGGTGGCGGCGCTGAGGGTGGCGCCGCCCCGGAGCAGGTCGGTGCGCACGATGTGGGTGGCCAGGTCGAGGTCGCCGAGGGTGAACCAGGACCAGCCGCGCCCGTAGGCGGCGATCTCGGCGGAGGTGCGCCGGGACTCGTCGGGCCGGCCCCAGCCCTGCTCCTCGCTGATGCCGCCGCCGAGGGTGTACATCAAGGTGTCGAGGTCGGGGCAGATACGCAGCCCGTCCAGCCACATGTCATCGCCGGTGTTGACGATCACAGTGACCTCGCCGGCGGTGCCGTCCTGCGCCGACGTGCCGGAATGTGCACTTTCCGGGCCGCCGAAGGGGGCATTTGCGGCAATTCGCTCGTCGCCTGGTGCCAGCTGTTGCAGCAACCCGCGGGTGAAGCGGGCGCCGCCGACACCGCCGGCGAGAACTGTGACTCGGGTCATGGGGTTCCTTCTGCAGGCCTAGGGGTGCTGGTGCGAGTTGCCAGTTGCGGCCGGTTGACCGGCGCTGAGGGGGCGCGATGTGGCATTTCGTGGGGGAGTGGGGCGCGAGTTGCCAGTTGCGGCCGGTTGCGGGGCGCTGAGGGGGCCTGAAGTGGCATCTCGCGCCGCGGGCGGGGCGGATGGCGGCGGCTGCTCGTCGGGCCCGGAGAACACGATCACCGGCCGTCCCGTGCGGGGGTGCGGCACGATGTCGCAGTCGACGCCGTAGACCGCCCGGATGGTGTCGGGTCGCAGTACCTCGGCGGGGGTGCCGAACGCCGCGAGTCGGCCGCCCTGCAGCAGCACGATGTGGTCGCAATAGGCGGCGGCGAGGTTGAGGTCGTGCAGGGCGAGCACCGAGGTGAGGCCCAGCCCGCGCACCTGGTGCAGCAGCGACAGCTGGGCGCTCACATCGAGGTGGTTGGTGGGTTCGTCGAGCAGCAGCAGGCTCGGCCGCTGGGCCAGGGCGCGGGCGATCTGCACCCGTTGCTGCTGGCCACCGCTGAGGGTGTGCCAGCGCCGGTCCACCAGGTCGGTGGCGCCCACCATCGTCAGCGCGTCCGTGGCCACGGCGAGGTCGTCCTCGCCGCCGAAGCTGCCCAGCAGCCGGCTGCGGTGCGGGATGCGGCCGAGCAGCACCACCTCCCGCACGGACAGGTCCACGCTGGGCGCCACGTTTTGCTCGAGCAGGGCGATGCGCCGGGCGGCCTCCCGCCGCCGCAGCTGCCCCACGACGGCGCCGTCGAGGGTGACGGTGCCGGCATCCGCCCGGTCGATGCCCGCGATGATGCGCAACAGGCTGGACTTGCCCGCCCCGTTCGGTCCGAGAAGCCCCGTGACGGTGCCGGGCGGCAGGGTCGCCGAGACACCCTGCAGGATGCGCGTGCCCTCGATGCTCAGAGACACCCCGTCGAGCACGACCCCCGCGTCGCCCGGCGTGCGCGAGTTGCTCGAAAGTGCCGCTTCAGAGCTGCTCATGAGGGAGTTTGCGGCAACTCGCGAGCCGGACTCTCCCGAATTGCGGGAAAGTGCCCCTTCAGAGCCCTCGAAGGGGGTATCTGCGGCAACTCGCGGTGCGGCCGCGGCGGCCGCGTGCTCGCGGCTCATGCCCAGGCCGCGCTTCGTTTGCGCTTGATCAGCAGGATGAACACGGGCACGCCGATGAACGCGGTGATGATGCCCACCGGCAGCTCGCGTGGGTCGAAGACCGTGCGGGCGAGGGTGTCGGCGAGCACCAGGAACAGTGCCCCCACCACCGCGACGAGCGGCAGCAGGCGCCGGTGGCCCGGCCCGCTGAGCCCGCGCACCAGGTGCGGCAGGATCAGCCCCACGAAGCCGATCGCCCCGCTGACGGCCACCATCGCTCCGGTGAGCAGGGCCACCGCCACGAGGAATCCCCAGCGGGTGGCGTTCACGTTGATGCCCAGTGACGCGGCGTTGGTGTCACCGAAGGTGAACGCATCCAGCCGGCTGGCGGCGAGCAGGATGCCGGTGCCCACCACGGCCAGCACGACCGCGGAGATCAGTACGCTGCTCCACGAGCTGCCGGCCAGGGAGCCGAGCAGCCAATTGAGGATCTCCCGGTAGGAGTCGCCCTTGGCCGCCCAGAAGATGATGAACGAGGTGCCTGCCGAGCCCAGCTGGGCGATCGCCAGCCCGGCCAGCACGGCCCGGCCGGGCGTGATGCTGCCGCCGACGCGGGCGATATTGAGGGTGGCGAACAGGGCGATCAGGGCCCCGGCGAACGCGGCCGCCGGCAGCGCGAAACCGATGCCGAGGATGACCACGCAGACCGCGCCGAGCGACGCCCCGGAGGACAGGCCGAGCAGGTAGGGATCGGCCAGCGGGTTGCGGGTGACGCTCTGCATCACCGCTCCGCTGAGCGCCAGGCCCGCGCCCACCATGGCCGCGGTGAGCACCCGCGGCATCCGCAGCTGCCAGACGATGGCGTCGGTCAGCGGTGGCACCGGGGTGTCGCCGGCGAGCCCGGGCAGGCCGAGGTGGCCGGCCACACTGCCCCAGACCTGCGCCAGGCTCACGTCGGCCGGGCCGATCGTCACGGCCACCGCGCTGCCGAGCACGAGCGCCACCAGCGCTGCGACCAGCCAGACCAGGTACCGGGCCGTGCCGCTGCGCCGGGCGCGAGCTGATGCCGCGGATGCGCCGGATGCGCCGGGCGAGCCGGACCCCCCGGGCGCGGCCGACCCGCTGGGCAAGTCGGTGCCGAGGCCCTGCCTGCTCGGGGTGACGGTCATCCGCGGTCCTTCGAATCGGGTTGGTGTGCGGTCTGGCTGCCTGCCGTCGGCCTACTTGGCCTCGAGCGCGGCGAGCTGGTCGATGATCGACTCGGCGGCCTCCACGTTGCGGATGCCCGCCTCGGTCGCCGCGAACGGCACCACGATGTAGCGGTCGTTCACCACGGCGTCGAGCCCGGCGGTCGCCGCGTTGGCCTTGAGGTTGGCGATCTTCGAGTCCGCGGTGTTCCAGGTGGCATCCACGAGCACGATCACGCTCGGGTTCGCCGCCACGACGGACTCCCAGCCGGCCGAGGTCCAGGTGTCCTGCACGTCGGCGAAGATGTTGGTCAGCCCCGCCGCATCCATGATCAGCTGCGGCGAACCGATGCCGGCGCCCACGTACGGGGTGTCGGTGCCGCTGGAGTACCAGAGTGCGGTGGTGTCACCGGTGGCGGGCTCAAGCGCGGCCAGTTCGGCCTCCTGCTCGGCAACCAGTTCGGCGGCGGCATCCGGCACGCCGAACAGGGCCCCGGCCTCGTCGATCTCGGCGAACACGGTCTCGAAGGTCAGCGGGTCCGGCATGGCGTCGCCCTTGCACGCGGCCGGCGAAACATAGCTGCCGATGCCCAGGTCGGTCAGCGCGGCACGCTCGCCGACGCCCTCGGCGGAGAAGTTCGACTCCCAACCGCCGTAGATGAAGTCGGGGGTGAGCGCCAGAACGGCCTCCTGGCCGGGCACGAAATCGCTGATCACGTTGAGATCGGCGCCGGCGTCGGCGAGGGATGCCGGCAGCGGGCCGTCGAGGAACGCCGAGCCCACGATCCGCTCGCCGAGTCCCAGGGCGAGCAGCAGCTCGGTGGTGTTCGACTTGATCGTGACGATGCGCTCCGGCGCGGCCTCGAGGGTGAGCGTGGTGCCGCAATTCTCAACCGACACCGGGAAGGCACCGGCATCGCCGGCCGAGGCGCTGGGAGCCGGCGCGGCGGCCGTCGATCCGGAGGCGCAGCCGGCGAGTAGCAGCACGGCCGCGGTGGTGGCGATGGCGGGGTAGCGAGTCTTCATGGGACCAATCTGAGCGGCGGGAGCCGGGCATCCGTCGACAAGGTCGCGACGTAACGGACCGAACACGGTGTCGCGGGCGACACAGGCACCGGCCGGCGCCGCGGAACGCGTCGGAGCAGGCTCGAACGAGGTGGGGGTGAAACTGAAGGCAAAGCCCCGACCTGCCGCCCAAATCCGGGCCGGCGCAACCGGTCAGATCGAACCGGGGGTCACCATCAGCCTAAACCCCTGCTGTTCGGGGCGGATGCCGTGGTCGGAGCGCGAATGGGCCGGGCGGCCGACTGTTGCCCGTGCGGACATCTGCGCCCGGTGTGCCGGCAACACTTGTCCGGATCGGCAACAGATGTTCGGCGCCCGCCCCGCGGACCGGGCTCAGGGCACGATGTTGAGGTTGTGGGCCAGCACGTTCTCGGGGTCATAGCGACGTTTCGCCGCCCGCAGCCGGTCCAGGGTGGCCGGCGGGTACGCCAGGCCGAGCACGTCGGGATAAGCGCGCAGATTGAAGCTGCCGTAGGTGCCCGTCAATCTCGCGGCCACGACGCACCAGCCGTCCAGGATGCGCCGCTCGGCCTCGTCGGGGGCATCCAACGGCAGGAACGCCGCCGACATCACCAGCACCTCCACATCACGGTGCGCGAATGCCGTGGCAGCTGCGGGCACCCGGTTCATCGCCCCGCGCAGGTAGCGCACCATCAGCACCGCCGAATCGGGCGCGGCGTTCGCGATGGTGAGCCGCTCGATGAGCTCGTCGTCGAAGTCCCTGGCGAAGCCGTTGCGGTCGACAATCCGGATCGACCCCGGCGGGGCCGATGGTTCGTCGAAGACCTCCACGAAGAGCGTGAGTTCCACGTCGTTGCCGGTCACCCCCGGCAGAGCGAGCAGGGGCCGGATGGCCGACATGGCCTCGCCCTGGTCGGCACCGCCGTAGCAGACCAGAATTTTTGTCTCCGCGGGCATCTCCGGTCCGAACTCGGGCGTCGCATACACCGTCGAATTGAGTTCTTCCGGAGACGCGCGCATGACGTCCCGCCAGCCGCGCAGAGTGTCGGCGAGATGCGTCGGCCGCACGTGGATGGTGCCGAAGACCACACCCCGCAGCGGGTGCGCCTGGAAGGTGAACCTCGTGACGACGCCGAAGTTGCCGCCGCCCCCGCGCAGTGCCCAGAACAGCTCCGGCTCACTGGATTCGCTGGCCGTCACGACGGCGCCACTGGGTAGCACCACCTCGACCTCACACAGGCTGTCGATCGCCAGGCCATGTTGTCGCACCAACCACCCGATGCCGCCGCCCAGGGTGAGACCGCCAACGCCCACCGTGTAGGTGTCGCCGCTGGAGACCGCCAGATCGTACTCGATCAGTTCCTGGGCCACACCGCCCCAGGTCGCGCCGCTGCCCAGCCGTACCCGGTTTCCTTCGAGAACCTCAACGTCACGGATGCGGGAGAGGTCCAGCACCATTCCGCCATCGTTGGTGTTCAACGGGCTGTGCCCGCCGCTCCGTACCGACAGCACAAGGCCCTGGGCCCTGGCATAGGCGATCGCCGCCGCGACATCTGCCGCAGTGGTCGGTCGAACAGCCAGCGCGGGACTGCCGACCTTCCCGTAGGCCGTGGCCGCCATCAGGAATTCGTCCGAATCGGGCAGGAGAACAGTGCCCGCGAAGCCGTCGATCATCATTCCTCCACACCTGTCGAGCGCGGCGTCGATCATGCCCGAGTCGGATCCGCCGGACCGCACCGGTGAGTCTCCGGTTGCGCCTAGCATGCCCCCCGGTCCCGGCGCCCGCGACCCCGGCCGCGATTGCGCCAGATGAGCGCGGATGCGTCAGCGCCCGGCCGCAGCCACGATCGCCCGCGCCACCGGCACCATGTCGTCCACCAGCGCCCCTGCCGTCACCCGAATGAACGCCTCGGACCGGTCCACCGCGAGAAACGGGCTGCCGCCGGCCACCCGGATGCCGGACGCCGCCAGCCTCACGATGGCGTCGCGCTCGTCGGCAACCGGCACCCAGGCGTTGATGCCGTCGGCGCGGGCGAGGGGCAGGCCGAACCCGGTGAGGGTATCCGCCAGCGCCTTCTGCCTTGCGAAGTACACGTGCCGGGCCTCGAACACCAGCGCCATGCTGGCACTGTCGGTGAGCAGCTCGTGCAGGATGGTCTGCAGCATCCGGCTGGTCCAGCCCGGGCCGAGCATCCGCCGGGACACGATCCGGTCGACCAGGGCGGTCGGCCCGCCGAGGGCGGCGATACGCAGGTCCGGCCCGTGCGACTTGGAGTAGCTGCGCACGTGCAGCACGCGCTCGGGCTGCCAGCGGCCGAGCGACACGTCCGGGGAGGTGCTGATCGCGCCGGAGTGGTCGTCCTCGATCACCACGGTATGCGCGGCGCGTTTACTGGCGGCCAGCAGTCGGGCCAGCTCCTCGGCCCGGTCCGGCGACATCGACGCGCCGGTGGGGTTGTGCGCGCGCGGCTGCAGGATGACCGCGGCCGGCGACTGCGCCAGCGCCGCCTGGAAGGCGGCCGGGTCGATGCCCTCCGCATCCACCGCCACGGGCAGACGTTCGATGCCCATCTGCTCGAGCAGGTCGAAGAACGGTGGGAAGCCCGGGTCTTCGACGATGACCCTGTCGCCGAACCTGGCCACCTGCTCGAGGCTGCGGGAGATCGCGTCGAGGGCCCCGTCGACCACCGTGATCGACTCGCACCGGTACGGCCAGGACCCGGTCAGCACGGTGAGCAGTTCCGGGATCACCGGTGACGCCTGGTAGCTGGGCGTCATCGCCCGCTGGGACACCCTGGAGAGCGCGGGGCCGAGCGCGGGCAGCAGAAGCGGGTCCGGCATGCCCCGGGACAGGTCGATGCGGGTGTCGCTCAGATGCCCGGCCAGCGACTGGGTGCGGGCCGGCAGCCAGTGTGGGGACTGTTCCCGCACGAAGGTGCCGCTGCGGCCGCGGGAGACGATCAACCCCGCTGCGGAGAGCGCCTGCCAGGCGTGGCTGACCGTCGCGGGGCTCACCCCGAGTCCGCCGGCGAGGTCCCGCACCGTGGGCAGGCGCTCGCCGGGGGCGATCCGGCCGGTGCTGATCAGCCGGCCGAGGGCGGCGGCGATTCCGGCCGGCGTGGCCTGTTCGATCTCGTCCAGGTATAGCTGCACGGGGTCCTTCCGGGGCAAATGCTTGCCAGCAGCATCCTCTGACGACAGGATGATGATTTACGCATGCGTCATGTGAAGAAACAGAACAGAAATGTTTACGTCGAATAATAACAAAACCGGACACCGTAACGTGGCTCGATCTCGACAGGCTCTCTCACCGTTCAGCTCGCAGAACATCGCGTTGCCGTCCGACCCCCGCTGACGAGGTTCCACAGTGTGAGACCCAGTGGAGGCAGACAGTATGAGCGTTGACACACCCAGCCGTGGCACAGCAAACATCGTGCGAGCGGCGATCACCCAGACCACGTGGACGGGGGACATCGACTCGATGCTCGACAAGCACGAGAAGTTCGCCCGCGATGCGGCCGCAGACGGCGCGCAGGTGATCTGCTTCCAGGAGCTGTTCTACGGCCCGTACTTCGGCATTACCGAAGACGCCAAGTACTACGACTATGCCGAGGCGGCCGACGGCCCCATCGTGCAACGCTTCGCGGCCCTGGCCAAGGAGCTCAACCTGGTGATGGTGCTGCCCATCTACGAAGAAGAGCAGCCCGGCGTGTACTACAACACCGCTGTGGTGGTGGATGCCGATGGCACCATTCTCGGCAAATACCGCAAGCACCACATTCCCCACCTCGACAAGTTCTGGGAGAAGTTCTACTTCCGCCCCGGCAACCTCGGCTACCCGGTCTTCCACACCGCCGTCGGACCGATCGGCGTGTACATCTGTTACGACCGGCACTTCCCAGAGGGCTGGCGGGAGCTGGGCCTGAACGGCGCGCAGATCGTCTTCAACCCCAACGCGACCAAGCCCGGTCTGTCGAACCGGCTCTGGGAAATCGAACAGCCGGCCGCGGCCGCCGCGAACGGATACTTCGTGGCCGCGCCCAACCGGGTGGGCCGGGAGGACAACGAGTACGGCGAGGACGCCGTGACGTTCTACGGCACCAGCCAGTTCGTCGACCCGCAGGGCAACTACGTGGGCGAGCTGGGCAGCGGCGTCGACGAGGAGGTCGTGATTCGCGACCTGGACCTGGGCATGATCCGCCAGGTGCGCAACAACTGGCAGTTCTACCGGGACCGCCGCCCGGACTCGTACACCTCGATCCCCAAGCCGTAAGGGCAGCACCCGTCACCCGACCTCGAAACCCGGCCATCCGTCGGTCGAGCCTGTCGAGACCCCGTGACCGAGCCTACGTTCAGAGAACAGCTCACGGGGTTTCGACAAGCTCAACCAACGAGACGGGCGCGACCCGCAGACGAAGCAGCGAACAGGAGAACATCGTGAAGACCCTGATCAAGAACGGCACCGTGGTCAATTCCACGGGAACGGCCACAGCGGATGTGCTGATCGACGGCGAGAGAATCGCCGCGGTGCTCGCACCCGGCTCCACCCTGCTCGGCTTCGACATCGAGCGGAACGTCGACACCGTCATCGACGCGGCCGGCAAGTACGTCATCCCCGGCGGCATCGACGCGCACACCCACATGCAGATGCCGTTCGGCGGCACCGAGGCCAGCGACACCTTCGAGACCGGCACCCGCGCCGCGGCGTGGGGTGGCACCACGAGCATCGTCGACTTCGTGGTGCAGTACGCCGGCGAAAACGTGCTTGACCAGTACCACCTCTGGCAGGAAAAGGCCCGGGGCGAGTGCGCCATCGACTACGGCTTCCACCAGATCCTCTCCGACGTGCAGGACTCCTCCCTCGTCGCGATGGACGAACTCGTCAACGAGGGCGTCTCCAGCTTCAAGCTGTTCATGGCCTACAAGGGAGTGTTCCTCTCCGACGACGGCCAGATCGTCAAGGCCATGCAGAAGGCAGCGAGCAACGGCAGCATGATCATGATGCACGCCGAGAACGGCAGCGTCATCGACTTGCTCGTGCAGCAGGCCGTCGCCGCCGGCAACACCACGCCCTACTATCACGGCCTCACCCGGCCCTGGCAGGCCGAGGAGGAGGCCACCCACCGGGCGATCATGCTCGCCAACCTCACCGGGGCGCCGCTCTACGTGGTGCACGTGAGCGCCAAGCAGGCCGTGGAGCAGATCGCCGTCGCCCGGGACCGCGGCCAGAACGTGTTCGGCGAGACCTGCCCGCAGTACCTCTATCTCTCACTCGAGGACCAGCTCGGTGCCCACAGCGAGGAGTGGGGCGACTTCGAGGGCGCCAAATGGGTCTGTTCGACACCGCTTCGCTCCAAGGCAGAGGGCCACCAGCACCACATGTGGCAGAGCCTGCGCACCAACGACATCCAGATGGTCTCCACCGACCACTGCCCGTTCTGCATGAAGGGACAGAAAGACATGGGGCTCACCGACTTCTCCAAGATCCCCAACGGCATCGGGTCGGTCGAACACCGGATGGACCTGCTCTACCAGGGCGTCGTCGACAAGCAGATCTCCCTCGAACGCTGGGTGGAGGTCACCTCCACCACCCCGGCGCGGATGTTCGGTATGTACGGCACCAAGGGTGTCATCCAGCCCGGTGCCGACGGCGACGTGGTGGTCTACGACCCCAATGGCCACACTTCCATCGGGATGCCCGAAGCCGGCCTGGACAAGACCCACCACATGAACATGGACTACTCCGCCTACGAGGGCTTCGAGATCGACGGCCACGTCGACACCGTGCTCTCCCGCGGCAAGGTCGTCATCGACGACAACGCGTACCTCGGCGCCAAGGGTGATGGCAAGTACATCAAACGCGGCCTCAGCCAGTACCTGATCTAGGCGGGAACCCCATGGACTTCGGCGCAGTACTCCAGACCAACCCGCCCTCGGCGCGCACCGTGCAGCTGGCCCAGTTGGCCGAGAACCACGGCTTCAGCCACGTGTGGACCTTCGACTCGCACCTGCTCTGGCAGGAACCCTATGTGATCTACAGCAAGATCTTGAGCGAGACCCGCAAGGTGATCGTGGGCCCGATGGTCACCAACCCGGCCACCAGGGACTGGACCGTCACGGCGTCCACCTACGCCACCCTCAACGAGATGTACGGCAACCGCACCATCTGCGGGATCGGGCGTGGCGACTCCGCGGTGCGGGTCACCAACGGCCGGCCCAGCACCCTGAAGACGCTGCGCGAATCGATTCACGTCATCCGTGAACTCGCCAACTCCCGGGCGGTCGAGTACAACGGTGCCACCCTCCAGTTCCCCTGGAGCAGGGGCTCCACCCTCGACGTGTGGGTGGCCGCCTACGGCCCGCTGGCGCTCAAGCTCACCGGCGAGGTCGGCGACGGGTTCATCCTGCAGATGGCCGACCTCGACGTGGCCGAATGGATGATCAAGACCGTGCGCACCGCCGCCGAGAACGTGGGTCGCGACCCTGACGCCATCAAGTTCTGCGTGGCCGCGCCGATGTACATCGGTGACGACATCCAGCACATGCGCGACCAGAACCGCTGGTTCGGCGGCATGGTCGGCAACCACGTGGCCGACATCGTGGAGAAGTACGGCCAGTCCGGGGCGGTGCCGCAGGCCCTGACCGACTACATCAAGGGCCGCGAGGGCTACGACTACAACGAGCACGGTCGCGCCGGCAACACCCACGCCGACTTCGTGCCCGACGAGATCGTCGACAGGTTCTGCCTGCTCGGGCCGGCCGAGGCTCACATCGAGAAGTTGAAGGCGCTCAAGGAACTCGGCGTCGACCAGTTCGCCGGCTACCTGCAGCACGACAATAAAGAAGAGACGTTGCGGGTCTACGGCGAAACCGTGATCCCCGCCCTCGCCAACCACATCACGGCCAAGGCATGACCCCGGCCGGCTCCGTGCGCACCGGACCCGCGAGGTCCAGCGCGGCGGCGCGGGGCCGGGCCTGGCTGGGGCAGGGGATGCCGCGGCGCATCCTGGTGGGCGCCCTCGGCCTGCTTGTGCTCGCCGTGCTCTGGGAGCTCTACATCTTCTTCGGCCCCGAAGACGGCGTGGTCATCGGCGGTCTCACCGTGCTGCCGCGGGCCAGCGAGATGGCGATGCCGCACCTGTGGGTGATGCTCGAGCGCATCCTGGAGCCCGTCACCGGCAGCGCCAGCGCGGTACCGATGTGGCAGGCCGTTTTCGAAGCGTCCCTGTTCACCCTGGGCATCTCGGCCGTCGGCTGGATCGTCGGCGTCTCGGTGGGCCTGGCCCTGGCACTGCTGATGCAGCGCTTCGCGCTGGCCGAATCGGCCATCCTGCCCTGGGTCATCCTCAGCCAGACCGTGCCGCTGATCGCGCTGGCCCCGCTGGTGCGGCGGTGGGGCGCGCAGCTTGAGTTCGGCGCCTTCACCTGGGAGAACTGGATGTCGGTGGCGCTGATCGCGTCCTACCTCGCCTTCTTCCCGGTCTCGATCGGCGCGCTCAAGGGCCTCGGCTCCCCGGACACCAACCACGTTGACCTGATGCACTGCTACGCGGTGGGCTGGTGGAAGACGCTCTGGCGGCTGCGGTTGCCGGCCAGCGTGGGCTACCTGCTGCCTGCCCTCCGCCTCGCGGCGGCCAGCGCCGTGATCGGCAGCGTCGTCGCCGAGGTGTCGATCGGTCTGCGCGGCGGCATCGGCCGGCTCATCGTCGAATACGCCGGCGCCGCCGGCAGCGACCCTGGCAAGCCCTGGGCCCCCATCTTCGGGTCGATCCTGGTCGGCCTCGTCGCCGCCGGTTTTGTCGGCCTGATCTCACTGTTCCTACGTCGATTCCGCAGGGGAGAGGTGGCCGCATGACCACGGCAGCAGCACCGGTACAGCACGCCGTGGAGGTGACCGACGTCAGCCGGGTCTTCGCCGGCCGCAAGGGCGCATCCGTCACGGCCCTGGATGCGGTGAGCCTCACCGTCGCCCCCGGCGAATTCGTTTCGCTGATCGGGCCCAGCGGCTGCGGCAAGAGCACCCTGCTCCGGCTGATCGCCGACCTCGACACCCCCACCAGCGGGACGATCAAGGTGTTCGGCAAGACCGCCAGTCAGGCGCGCATCGATCAGGACTACGGCATCGCCTTCCAACAGGCCGGCCTGCTGCCCTGGCGCACGGTGACCGGCAACATCGAACTGCCGCTGGAGCTGCACGGCGCCGGCAAGGCCGCCCGCCGCGAGCGCGCCGCGGAGCTGATCGAACTTGTCGGCCTGAGCGACTTCGCCGGGCACTACCCCGACCAGCTCTCCGGCGGCATGCAGCAGCGGGTGGCCATCGCCCGCTCGCTGGCCGAAAGCCCGAGCCTGCTGTTGATGGACGAACCGTTCGGCGCGCTCGACGAGATGACCCGGGAGCGCATGCAGAACGAGCTCGTGCGCATCTGCGCCGAGACCAGCGCCGCCGTCGTCTTCGTCACCCACTCCATCCCCGAGGCGGTGTTCCTCTCCAACCGGGTGGTGGTGATGTCGCCGCGGCCCGGCCGCATCCGCGACGTGCTCGGCGTGAACCTCGGCCGCATGAGCGACCGCGGCGAGAATCTGCGCGAAGACGCGGACTTCTTCCACTCGGTCAGCCAGGTGCGCGAGCTGCTGCACGGCAGCGCCCCCACCGGGCCGCGCGGGGTCGAGACGCGATGAGCGCCGGCGCGAGCACGCGCGTGGCTGCGCAGGCCGGGCCGGGCCGGCCGGGCGCATCGGGCTCCGGCCTGGCCCGCACCGTGCTGCCACCGGTGCTGCTCGGCGTGGCCGCGATCCTGCTCTGGCAGGGCGTCGTCACCGTGCTGGCGATCAAGCCGTTCATCCTCCCCGGGCCCTTC
Source organism: Cryobacterium sp. TMB1-7 (assembly GCF_004402435.1). Lineage (NCBI taxonomy): Bacteria > Bacillati > Actinomycetota > Actinomycetes > Micrococcales > Microbacteriaceae > Cryobacterium > Cryobacterium sp. TMB1-7. The sequence goes on along the minus strand of NZ_SOFZ01000024.1, from coordinate 23,566 downwards.
GCGATCGGTGAGCAGTTCATCACCAACCTGCAGAACGTCGTCGGGGGCTCGGTCGTCACCGGGCGCAACGCCCTGATCGGCCTGGTGCTCGGCGCGATCGTGGGTGTGCTGCTGGCCATCCTCTCGGCCCTGGTGGGGATCTTCGACGAGATGGCCGCCCCCATCGTCGCCGCCGTCGCCGTGGTGCCGATCGTCGCGCTGGCGCCCGTGCTCTACACGATGTTCGGCGCCAACGCCGAGACCGCCCGGCAGCTCGTGGCCGCGCTGGCGGTCTTCGTGCCGGTCTACTTCAACACTCTCAAAGGGCTGCGGATGGTGCGCCCGGTGCACCGCGACCTGATGCGCTCCTACGCCGCCTCGAGCTGGCAGGCCACCAAGACCGTCACCCTGCCCACCGCGGTGCCGTTCGTGTTCACGGGCCTGCGCATTGCGTCCTCGCTCGCCGTGATCTCCGCCCTCATCGCCGAGTACTTCGGCGGCCCGGTCGGGGGCCTGGGCAAGTCGATCACCTCGGCCGCGTCCAGCAGTAACTACGGGCTGGCCTGGGCCTACGTGCTCGGCTCCATCATCCTCGGACTCCTCTTCTATTGCGCGGCTCTCTGCCTGGAAAAACTGGTCAGCCGCCGCGCCCCCACCGCTTGACCATCCCGCACCGCAGCATCCCGACACAGCACCCCCGCAGCAGTACCTCAGGAGGAACCCATGAAACACAGCACTCGATGGCTCACAACGGCCGGCGCCGTCGCGGCGGCCAGCGCCCTCGTTCTCACCGGATGCACCGCCTCCGGCGATACCGCACCGACCGAGGACTCCGCCGGCGGCGACCTCACCCCGGTCACCCTGCAGTTGCAGTGGGTGGCCCAGGCCCAGTTCGCCGGCTACTACGCGGCCGTCGACCAGGGCTACTACGAGGAGGAAGGCCTCGACGTGACCATCGAGGAGGGCGGCGCCGACATCGTTCCGCAGGACGTGCTCGCGTCCGGCGACGTGGACTACGCCATCTCCTGGGTGCCCAAGGTGCTCGGCTCCATCGAGCAGGGTGCCAACATCACCGACGTCGCCCAGATCTTCGAGCGCAGCGCCACCACCCAGATCTCATTCACGGACAAGAACATCACCAGCCCGGCCGACCTGGCCGGCAAGAACGTGGGCAGCTGGGGCTACGGCAACGAGTGGGAACTCTTCGCCGGCATGCAGCAGGCCGGCGTCGAGGTCGGCGACATCAGCCTCGTGCAGCAGGCCTTCGACATGAACGCCTTCCTCGCCGGTGACATCGACGCGGCCCAGGCGATGACCTACAACGAATACGCCCAGGTGCTGGAAACCATCAACCCCGACACCGGCGAGCTCTACCAGCCAGAGGACCTCAACGTCATCGACTGGAACGAGGAGGGCACCGCGATGCTCCAGGACGCCATCTGGGCCAACACCGACAAGCTCGCCGACGACGAGGCCTACGCCGACCAGACCGTGAAGTTCATCAAGGCCTCCATCAAGGGCTGGATCTACGCCGCCGAGGACCCCGAAGACGCCGCGACCATCGTGGCCGATGCCGGCTCGGCCCTGCCCGCCGGGCACCAGCTGTGGATGACCAACGAGGTCAGCAAGCTGATCTTCCCGTCCACGAACGGCGTCGGCCTGATCGACGAGGCCGCCTGGGCCAACACCGTCGACATCGCCATGAACACCAAGAACGAAACCGGTGGCACCATCATCACCACAGACCCGCCCGAAACCGCGTACTCCAACGAGTACGTGCAACAGGCCCTGGATGAGCTGACCGAGGAGGGAGTCGACGTCATGGGCGCCGACTGGGCTCCGATCGACGTCACCCTCAAGGAGGGCGGCGAGTAAAACAACCTCCGCACCGGGCGGCTGCCGAGCGCAGCCGCCCGGTGCACCACCGCTCCGGTACCCGCGGGGCACAGAGCAGAAGGAACAACATCGTGACCGACATCGACACCGGCACAACCACCGACACGAAGCCCGGGCTGAACGAGCGCACCGCCGAACTCGACCGCGCCCACGTCTTCCACTCCTGGTCCGCCCAGGGGGCACTGAAGCCCCTCGTCATCGCCGGCGGCCTCGGCTGCCGGGTCTGGGACCACGACGGGCGCAGCTACCTCGACTTCTCCAGTCAGCTGGTCAACGTCAACATCGGCCACCAGCATCCGGCCGTGATCAAGGGCATCATCGAGCAGGCGCAGCTGCTCACCACCATCGCGCCGTCCACCGCCAACCTGGCCCGCGGCGAGGCCGCCAAACGCATCGTCGACCGGGCACCCGACGGCTTCAACAAGGTCTTCTTCACCAACGGCGGTGCGGATGCCAACGAGAACGCCATCAGGATGGCCCGGCTGCACACCGGCCGCGACACCGTGCTCTCCACCTACCGCTCGTACCACGGCAACACCGGCGCTGCCATCGTCGCCACCGGCGACTGGCGCCGCATCCCCAACGAGTTCGCCCGCGGACACGTGCACTTCTTCGGCCCGTACCTCTACCGCAGCGAGTTCTGGGCGACGACGCCCGAGCAGGAATGCGAGAGGGCCCTGCACCACCTGGAGCGGGTCATCCAGAGCGAGGGTGCCACCTCCATCGCGGCCGTGCTGCTCGAGTCCATCCCCGGCACCGCCGGGGTGTTGATGCCGCCGCCGGGCTACCTCGCCGGGGTGCGCGCACTCTGCGATCGGTACGGCATCATGCTGATCCTCGACGAGGTGATGGTGGGCTTCGGCCGCACCGGACGCTGGTTCGCGTTCGACGGCACCGGCGTGGTGCCCGACCTGATCACCTTCGCCAAGGGCGTCAACTCCGGTTACGTGCCCGTCGGCGGGGTGATCATCTCGGACGCCATCGCCGCGGACTTCGACGACACGGTGTTCCCCGGCGGGCTCACCTACAGCGGACATCCGCTGGCGATGGCCTCGATCGTCGCCGCGCTGGACGCCATGGCGGAGGAGGGCATCGTGGCCAACGCCGCCCGGATCGGCACCGAGGCCATCGGCCCGGGGCTGGCGGCACTCAAGGCCAAGCACCCGATCATCGGGGAGGTGCGTGGCGAGGGCGTCTTCTGGGCGATCGAGCTCGTGGCCGACCCGGAGAGCAGGGCGCCCGTGCCGCCGGCGGTGATGGCCCGCATCAAGACCGAGCTACTGGCCCGCAACCTGCTGCCCTTCATCATGGACAACCGTATCCACGTGGTGCCGCCCTGCGTCGTGACCGACTCCGAGGTGGCCGAGGCCCTGGCCATCTACGACGAGGTCCTCTCCCTGGACCTTCTCTAACAGCCCATCGCTGGTCGAGCTTGTCGAGACCCGCGACCAAATCTCACAACGTAGACACGGTCACCGGATCTCGACAAGCTCGATCAACGGACAACACCCCAACAGAATCGACTGACATGAACGGCCTTCCCGTCCTCACCCACTGGATCGACGGCGCCCCAGGCGCCGGAAGCTCCACGCGTACCGCCCCCGTCTACAACCCCGCCACCGGCGCAGTGCAGCGCCTGGTCTCCCTGGCCTCCGCCGCCGATGTGGACACCGTTGTCGCGTCGGCCCAGGCCGCGTACCCCGCCTGGCGGGACGCCTCCATTGCCAAGCGCCAGGGCGTCATGTTCGCCTTCCGCGAGCTCCTCAATGCGCGCAAGGGCGAGCTGGCCGACATCCTCACCAATGAGCACGGCAAGGTCACCTCCGACGCCCTCGGCGAGATCGCCCGCGGCCTCGAGGTCGTCGAGTTCGCGCTCGGCCTGCCGCACCTGTCCAAGGGCGAGTTCTCCGAGAACGTCTCCACCGGCGTCGACGTGTACACCTTGCGCCAGCCGCTCGGCGTGGTCGGCATCATCAGCCCGTTCAACTTCCCGGCCATGGTGCCGCTCTGGTTCTTCCCGATCGCCATTGCCGCGGGCAACACCGTTGTGCTCAAGCCCAGCGAGAAGGACCCGTCCGCCGCCAACTGGCTCGCCGCGCTGCTTACCGAGGCCGGCCTGCCTGACGGTGTCTTCAATGTCGTGCACGGCGACAAGGAGGCCGTCGACGCGCTCCTGGTCAACCCCGACGTGCAGGCCATCTCCTTCGTCGGTTCCACCCCCATCGCCAAGTACATCTACGAGACCGCCGCCCACCACGGTAAGCGGGTGCAGGCCCTCGGCGGCGCCAAGAACCACATGCTGGTGCTGCCGGATGCCGACCTCGACCTCGCCGCGGATGCCGCCGTCAACGCCGGCTTCGGCTCGGCGGGGGAGCGCTGCATGGCCATCAGCGTGATCGTGGCCGTCGAACCCGTCGCCGATGAGCTGATCTCCAAGATCGCCGACCGCGTCAAGGGACTGAAAGTGGGCGACGGCATGCGCGGCTGCGACATGGGCCCGCTGATCACCGAGGCGCACCGCGATAAGGTCGCCGGTTACATCGACATCGCCCTGGCCGATGGCGCGGAGGTCGTGATCGACGGTCGCGGCATCGAGGTGAACGGCGAGGCATCCGGCTTCTGGCTCGGCCCCACCCTGTTCGACAAGGTCAGCCTGGACTCCGCCGTCTATAAGGACGAGATCTTCGGCCCGGTGCTGAGTGTCTTGCGGGTGGCCAGCTACACCGACGGCGTGGCCGTCATCAACGCAAGCCGTTACGGCAACGGCACCGCCATCTTCACCAATGACGGCGGCGCAGCCAGGCGCTTCCAGCACGAGGTGCAGGTGGGCATGGTCGGCATCAACGTGCCGATCCCGGTGCCCGTGGCCTACCACTCGTTCGGTGGCTGGAAGGACTCCCTGTTCGGCGACGCCAAGGCCTACGGCCCCGCCGGCATCAACTTCTACACCCGGGAGAAGGCCGTCACCGCCCGTTGGCTCGACCCCAGCCACGGCGGCATCAACCTGGGCTTTCCGCAGAACACCTAGCCCAGTACGTGAAGGCGGACTTCTTCCCGACACGCTGCGTTTTGGGTACACCTGGAACGGCGATTGGTGAAGAAGTCCGCCTTTACGTGCCGGCGTCACCCAGGCAACATGGGCGCATGAAGCAATCGGATGTGGCCTGGCGAGGGCAGGACGACCCTGACCGCATCGATCGGGCGTTGATCGAGATCGGGGAGAGCGGCCTGAAGGCCGAGGGAACCTCGGTCACGGTCGGCTATGCCACCGCCTGGTCGTTGGACGCCACCGATGCCTGGTGCACCTTGACGGTCGACATCAGTGCGCACGGCGCCGGTTGGATGCGTTCACTCGCGCTGACCCGGGATCAGAACAACCACTGGGCAGCCGTGACCCAGGTGCAGGGCGATGCCGGTCTTCCGCCCGCCGGCCTTGCGGAACCAGGCAGCATCGACGGTGCGCTCGACTGCGACATCGGCCTGTGCCCTGTGACGAACACCATGCCGATCCGGCGCCTGCGGCTGCTGAATGGGAACGTGCCGGAGACCGCGCTGGTGATGGCCTGGATCGAGATACCGTCCCTGCGGGTGATTCGGAGCGACCAGGTGTATGCCTCGTCGACGCCCGGCCGGGTCCGGTACCGCGGCGCCGGTGGTGACGATCAGGTCGAGTTGACCGTCGACTCCGACGGCATTGTGGTCGGTTACCCGGGCTTGGCGACCCGGCTCGCCAAGCGTTGATGCCATCATCCTCCGCCGGGCCTGTCAGGGTTGCGCTCCCTGCATGCGGCCCCGGTGACCTGCCAGGTGGCGGCCACCGGGAGACCGGCTAGTGCTGAACGCTGCGCCGATTGCTGACGCGGATGTAAACCAGGAGCACGATGATCGCGCCGATGATGGATCCGATGATGCCGGCCGGCTGGAAGAAGCCGTCCATGGGGTCGTGCTGGAAGATCAGGAAGCCGAGGAACCCGCCGACGAAGGAACCGATGATGCCCAGCACGATGGTCATCGGGATGCTAATGTTCTGCCGACCGGGCACGACGAGGCGGGCGACGGCGCCGGCGATGATGCCGACGACGATGAGGCTGATGATGAGACCAAGCATTGTGGTCTCCTTCCTGTTTGATGGGGCTGAGCCTTCGATGTGACCAGCGGTTGCTGGGCGATAAACAGCAAATCACCCAGAAGGAGGCGGCGGCACACCCCTAGGGGTGTAACTGCCGGGCCGGCAGAAGCTGTAGCGTCCTACTATGTCTTCGACCCAGCCCGTGACTGTCGCCCTGGTCGATGACTATGACATCGTGCTGAAGGGCCTGGCGCACATGTTCGATCACTATCGGGATCGTGTGCTTGTTGCGGAGATCGATGCGAATGCGGCTCTCTCCGACACAACCGACATCGTGCTGTACGACTCCTTCGCCCAGCCCGAGTCCGATCTGTCCGAGCTCACGGCCCTCGTGCGAAACCCGCGAGCCCGTCGCGTCGTCGTGTACACCTGGAATTTCCAGCCCTCGCTCATCGATGATGCGTTGGAGCGGGGCGTCAGCGGTTACCTGTCGAAGACGCTGCCCGCCCGCGACCTGGTCGCGGCCCTGGAGTCGGTGCACGCCGGTGAGATCGTGGTGAGCGATCCGCCGAAGCGAGCGGGCAGCGCTCCCGGACTGGACTGGCCCGGGCGTCGCGAAGGAATCACAGACCGTGAATCCGAGATCCTGGCGCTCATCACCCAGGGCAAGAGTAACGCCGAGGTGGCCGCGCTCACCTACCTCAGTCCCAACACCGTGAAGTCCTATATCCGCAGCGTCTACGGCAAGATCGGGGTCGCCAGCCGTACCCAGGCTGTGCTCTGGGGTGTCGGCCACGGGTTCGCCCCGGACCACCATCGAATCGACAGCTGGCTCGGCGGTCCCTGAGTCAGGCACACCGGATGCGCCGGTGCCCCATTCGCGCCCGCCGAGCAGGATCGAAGAAGCACACCTGCCGGGTTGCTTCTACAGTGGGTGCCAGAGACGCAACCTTGACCAGTGAGGAACAGATCGTGAGCGAAACCTTCAGCAAAGAGGAGAAAGCCGCCATGCGGGCGGCCGCGGCAGAGGCCAAGGCCGCAAAACTGGGCGCCGACCTCGAAGCCGCGTGCCTGGCGGCGATCGCCGAGATGTCCGGCACCGACCAGGAACTGGCCGAGACTTTGCACCGATTGGTGAAGGAGAACACCGACCTGGGTGCCAAGACCTGGTACGGCATGCCGGCGTATACGGACTCCGACGGCAAGGTGGTGGTCTTTTTCCAGAGCGCCGCCAAATTCAAGGTGCGCTATGCCACCATCGGCTTCCAGCCGGACGCCAACCTCGACGACGGAAACCTCTGGCCCACCTCATTCGCGGTGACCAAGCTCACCGCCGAGGACCAGAGGCGACTCGTCGAGCTGTTGGAGAAGGCCGTCGCCTGACGGACACCCGACCGCCTGCCCCACCCGCGTCAACCGGAGCTTCACGCCGAATACCTGGCGGCGATTCACAACGTTGCAAAAGGTGCCCGGCCATCCGCCATAATCGAGATATGACTAGCAACGATGCACTCGACGCCGCCCGGACCGCAATTCTCAGCGGACGGACGTCCCTGGGGATCGAGCTGGGGTCGACCCGCATCAAGGCCTGCCTGATCGGCGAGGACCCGGCTGACGTCCTCTCCGTCGGCAGCCACGAGTGGGAGAACCAGTTCGTCGATCGGGTCTGGACGTACTCGTTGGCAGACGTGTGGACGGGCATCCAGGCCGCTCACGCTGCCCTCGTCGCCGATGTCGAAAAGCAGTACGGGGTTCGCCTGGAAAGCTACAGTGCTGTCGGCGTTTCGGCGATGATGCACGGCTATCTCGCGTTCGACGCCGCCGGCGAGCAGCTGGTTCCGTTCCGCACCTGGCGCAACACCACCACAGGTCCCGCGGCGACCGAGCTGACCGAGCTGTTCGGAGTGAACATTCCGCTGCGCTGGTCGATCGCGCACCTGCACCAGGCGGTCGTCGACCACGAGCCGCACGTGGCGCAGCTCGACTTCATCACGACCCTCGCCGGCTACGTGCACTGGCAGCTCACCGGCCGCAAGGTCCTGGGCGTCGGCGATGCCTCGGGCATGTTCCCCATCGACGCCGCCACCGCGGACTACGACGCCGAGCTCCTCGCCCGATACGACGGCCTGGTCGCCGAGTCCGCTCCCGACCTCAACCTGGCCGCACTCCTGCCCACCGTGCTGGTGGCCGGCCAGCCGGCAGGCGAGCTCACGGCGGCGGGCGCGGCCCTTCTCGACCCGACCGGTGCCCTGCGTCCAGGCGCCGTGCTGTGCCCGCCCGAGGGCGACGCCGGCACGGGCATGGTCGCGACCTGTTCCGTCGCCCCGCGCACCGGTAACGTCAGCGCCGGCACCAGCATCTTCGCGATGGTTGTGCTCGAGCGCCCCCTCAAAAAGGTGCACCACGAACTCGACCTGGTCACCACCCCGGCCGGCGATCCCGTCGCGATGGTGCACTGCAACAACGGGGCAAGCGAGCTCGCCGCGTGGGCCGGGATGTTCGGCCGCTTCGCCGCGGCCAGCGGTAACCCCGTTGCCAGCGACGCGGTATTCGACGCCCTGTTCCGTGAGGCGCTCGACGGTGACGCGGATGCCGGCGGCCTGTTGGCCTACAACCACCTGGCCGGCGAGCCCATCGCCGGCCTCACCGAGGGGCGGCCGCTCTTCGTGCGCACCCCCGACAGCCGGCTCACCCTCGCCAACTTCATGCGCGCGCAGCTCTACGGAGTGTTCGGCACGCTCAGCCTCGGCATGCGCGTTCTCGCCGAGGAGGGCGTCGAACTCGACGCGATGTTCGCGCACGGTGGGCTCTTCCGCACCGCCGGTGTCGCCCAGCGATTCCTCGCCGGCGCCTTGGATGCCCCGGTCTCGGTCGCCGAGACGGCATCGGAGGGCGGCGCCTGGGGCATCGCGGTCCTGGCGTCCTACACGGCGGCCACAGCATCCGGCGTCGACCTCGACCTGGACGGGTACCTGCGTGAGCGAGTGTTCGTGGGGCAAGAATTCGAGACCGTCGCCCCCGACCCTGTCGACGTCGCCGGCTTCGCCGACTACCTGGACCGCTACCACGCGGGTCTTGCCGTCGAACGGGCTGCCGTCGACACGCTCTAAGCCGAGCTCCACCGCACACGTCCCAATTGCGATGCGGCTGCACGAATTGCCGCAGCCTGAATCGTCCCAGTGAGCTGTGGCATTGGGCATAGGCTCTGGCCATGCTTCGCATCCGAAAGACGCGGTGGAAGGTCGCCTACATTGCCGCCGGTCTGACCGTCTTGGCACTCAACAGCGCGGCCTTTCCGCACACCGTCACGAATCCGATTTTTGCGGTGGAGGGCATCCTGCTGTACCTGCTCCTCTATTTCGGTGGTGTGCGGTCCTTCCGTGGTGCAGACGAGCCGGTTGAGCCGCCACGCGCCTGGTGGCGGATGACCTCGCGACCACGGGCCGGCTTCGTGGTCGGATCGTTGCTGGTCCTGAGCGTCGCCAACTGGATGTTCTCGGTCGCCACGGGGGCGACCGACGTGGCACTCGCAGGCGTGCTCGGTGTGATCGCTGATGCGTTGCTGGCTTTCCTGTACTTCAGGTCCTCGGTCCGGCTGCACCGAGTGCTCCCTCGCATCGTGCCCCAGCGAACCGTCCAGGACCCGCCGCAGTGGAAACCCATCAGGCGTTGACCGGGTGCGCCCGCGATGAGTCGGACGGCCATGGCCTCCGCCGACGGTGCCCTTCCGCTTCGGCCCCGCCGAGTGCTGGTTGCCGGGGTGTCCGGTACGGGCAAAACCACCCTCGCCGCGCGGATCGCCGTGATCACCGGGGGCGCACACACGGAGATCGACGCGCTGTTCCACGGCCCGAAGTGGGTGCCCCGGCCGGAATTCGCCGATGATGTGCGCGGTTTCATCGCCGCGGAGTCATGGACGACCGAATGGCAGTACAGCGCCGCCCGCGAGGTGCTTGCCGAACGTGCCGATCTGCTCGTGTGGCTCGATCTGCCGTTCTGCGCGTCACGCTTCCCCGGGTGATCCGCCGTACCATCCGCCGCCGGGTTCGCCGCGAGGAGTTGTGGAACGGCAACGTCGAGCCACCCATCCGCACGCTGCTCAGTGACCGTGAGCACATCGTGCGGTGGGCGATCTCGACCCGGCGGAAATACGACGAACGGGTGCCGGCGCTGGAACTTGCGCACCCCCACCTCGTCGTCGTGAGGCTGCGATCGCAGCGTGAGGTCGAGCGGTGGCTGGGCGGGGCTCTCGCTGACGCGGTGCGCTAGCGGGGCACCGCCGGTGCGGTGGGCCGGTTAGTCCGGCGGCTCAACGTGCTCGCCGAACGGCGGAAGGTTGATGTCTTCCTCGTTGACCTCCACGTCCCCGAAATCGTCCGGTCCGCCCGTGCCCGGCGCCACCTTCACCTTGTCCGCGACGTCCGGGTCGACAGCCGCCGGCGGTGACTCGTCCTGTTTGGCTTGCGTGTCCGTTTCACTCGCCGGACGTCCAGGAATACCGCCCGGCGCGAAAGCTTGCCCGTCCTGGTGGTCTCGGCAGTATCGTGTCTCCTGTGAGCAGCCGCCGCAATCCCGGGTCGCAGTCGTCCCTGCGTGAGGCCAACCGCGCCCGCATCCTCGACGCGATCACCCACCACGGCGCCCTCACCCAGGTGGAACTGGCCGCGGTCACCGGGCTGTCGCCGGCCACGGTGTCCAACATCGTCAAGGAGCAGGCCGCCGCCGGGGTGCTGGCGACCACGCCCACGTCCCGCAGCGGCCGTCGCGCGGTGCGAGTCACCCTCGCCAGGGAACTGGGCCTGGTGGTGGGCCTGCACGTGGCGAACCGGCAACTGCGGCTGGCGCTGGCCGACGCCGGCCACCAGGTGCTGGCCGAGCGGATGCTGCCGCTGGCCCGCGACCACCGCGCCGACAGCGAACTCGACAGGGTGATGCTGCTCATCCGGGACATGGCCGAGTCGGTGGGCGCCGGCCTCGACGAGGTGCTCGCGGTGGGGGTGGGTCTGGCCGCGCCTGTCGACCCGCGTACCGGCCTCATCGCCACTGCCGGCTTGCTGCGCGGCTGGGACGGGGTGCCCGTCGCCGAGGAACTCGAGTCGCGGCTGCACCGGCCGGTGTTCGTCGACAACGAGGCCAACCTCGGTGCACTCGCGGAGTACCGCATCGGCGCGGCCCAGGGCGTCCGGCAGGCGGCCTATCTGCGCCTGTCGCACGGTGTGGGCGCCGGCCTGATCGTGGATGGCCGGGTCTATCGCGGCGGTAGCGGCAAGGCCGGAGAGATCGGTCACGTCACCCTCGACGAGCAGGGCCTGGTCTGCCGATGCGGCAACCGCGGCTGCCTGGAGACCCTGGTGGGAGCCTCGGCGCTGGCCGCGAAGTTCCCCGGCAGCCACGGCGAGGTCAAGCTGCGCGACGTCGTGCTGCGCGCCGAGGCGGGCGAGGCCCTGGCGCGCCGGGTGATCGCCGATGCCGGCCGGCACCTGGGTATCGCGCTCGCGGGTCTGAGCAACCTCGTCGACCCGCACCGCATCGTGGTCGGCGGTGAGCTGGCCGAAGCCGGCGAGATGCTGCTCAGCCCCCTGCGGCACGCTCTGGAACGCTCCACCCTGGCCACTGCAGCCGGGGTGCCCGAGGTGGTCAAGGGCGAGCTGGGGGAGCGGGCCGAGTTGCTCGGCGCGGTGCTCTTCGCCATCGATCGCGCCCAGATCACGGCGGGCCGCACCGACGGCCCGATCCGCACCGTGGCGGCCGCCCCGGCCCCCGATATCCTGCCGGGGATCGGTGGCATCCTGCCCGGTCTGGCCCCGCAAATATCGCCCGAAAGGGGCGGTCTGGCCTCTTGAGTTCAAGCCTTGACGGCATTTGGCACCGGGGCCATGCTCGTTACACCGCCAACGAGGGTGGTCACAGTAGGAGGCACATCATGAGAAAACCCAGGAAGAGGTTCGCGCTCCTGTCGATCGCATTGATCGCTACCGCGGGTGCTCTGACCGCGTGCACCACCGGCGACGACGGCGGCAGCGACGACGGCGGCGGCGGGTCCGGCGACGCCATCAAGATCGGCCTGCTCCTCCCCGAATCCCAGACGGCCCGGTACGAGAAATTCGACCGCCCGCTGTTCGAAGAACACCTGGCGACCCTGGGCGACTACGAAGTCGTCTATGCCAACGCCGACCAGGATGCCTCGAAGCAGCAACAGCAGGCTGAATCCGCCCTCACCGAGGGCATCGAGGTCATGGTTCTCGACCCCGTCGACGGTGCGGCGGCAGCCAGCATCGTCGCGAACGCCGCCGCGCAGGACGTTCCGGTGATCGCCTACGACAGGTTCATCGAGGGTGGCCAGATCGCTTACTACATCTCCTTCGACAACGAACAGGTCGGTGTTCTCCAGGGTGAGGCCCTCGTGGAGCGGCTCCAGGCCGACGGTACGACCACCGGCATCATCATGATCAACGGGTCGCCCACCGACGGCAACGCGACGCTGTTCAAGGAAGGCGCCCACTCGGTCATCGACGCGAGCGGCATCCCGATCCTGGCCGAGTTCGACACGCCGGACTGGAGTGCCGAGGAGGCTCAGACCTTCGCGGCCGGCCAGATCGGTCAGTTCAGTGACCAGATCTCGGGCGTCTACGCGGCCAACGACGGTACGGCAGGCGGCGCCATCGCGGCACTGCGGGCCGCCGGAGTCGACCCGATCCCCCCGGTCACCGGTCAGGACGCCGAGCTCACCGGCATCCAGCGCATCGTCGCCGGCGACCAATTCATGACGGTCTACAAGGCGATCAAACTGGAAGCGGAGTTGGCTGCCGAGGTGGCCGACCAGCTGGCCCGCGGCGAAACGCCGGAGGGAGACACCGAGATTGACGGCATCCCCGCGACCCTGCTCACCCCGGTCGTCGTCACCGTCGACAACATTGCCGACACCGTGATCGCCGACGATTTCTACACCGTCGACGAGATCTGCACCGCTGAATACGCGGACGCCTGCGCGGCCGCCGGCCTGCAGTAAGGCGGTGCCCCAGACGCCGACCGGGAGTCCTACCCACGATTCGACTCCCGGTCGGCCCACCGGCTCCAACAGCCAGCGGCTGCAAACAGAGGAATCACAATGACCGTGCTTTCCCCCGAACCCGTGCAGGGCGCACCCACCAGCGAACTCGTGCTCTCCATGCGCGGGATCGACAAGAACTTCGGCGCCGTGCAAGCCCTCACCGCCATCGACCTGGACATCTACTCCGGTGAGGTGGTCGCGCTGGTCGGCGACAACGGTGCCGGCAAGTCCACCCTGATCAAGATCCTCGCCGGCGTGCACCCCAAGGACGGCGGCACGATCACCGACGGAGACAAATCGGTCACGATCAACAACCCGGCTGAATCCGGCGCGTTGGGCATCGCCACCGTCTACCAGGACCTGGCCCTGTGCGACAACCTCGACGTGGTCGCCAACCTGTTCCTCGGCCACGAACTCGGCCGGGGCACCATCAACGAGGTCGAGATGGAGAAGCGCTCCTGGGAGCTGTTGCGGCAACTGTCGGCACGCATCCCCTCGGTGCGTATCCCGGTGGCGTCGTTGTCTGGCGGTCAGCGCCAGACCGTGGCCATCGCCCGTTCGCTGATCGGCGACCCGCGCATCGTGATCCTCGACGAGCCCACCGCGGCGTTGGGTGTGGCCCAGACCGCCGAGGTGCTCAACCTCATCGAGCGGCTGCGTGAACGCGGCCTTGCCGTGGTGCTGATCAGCCACAACATGGCGGATGTGCAGGCCGTCGCCGACCGCATCGTGGTGCTGCGTCTGGGCCGCAACAACGGTGAATTCAAGGTGGCCGATGTCACCTACGAAGACATCATCGCGGCCATCACCGGCGCCTCCGATAACGCCGTCACCCGGCGCGCCCAAGCCCGGGTCGGCTCTCCGGAGGCCGCGGATGACGCTGTTCCATCCCCTGACGTTGCACCCCCTGATGTTGCACCCCCAGAGGAGGCCCGGCCATGACGACCCCGACATCGCCCCCACAGTCCAGCCCGCCCGAACCGGCGGCGCCGCCCACCGAAACCGTGCGCCTCGCCGCGGTGGCCGCCGACCTGCAGGACGAGCGCCTCATCCAGCAGCACGGCATCGGCGGTGCGGTGCGCGCCTTCGGTCGGCGGGTACGTTCCGGTGACATCGGTTCGTTGCCCGTTGTGATCGGCCTGATCGTGATCTGGGTGGCGTTCTCCCTGCTCAACCCAAACTTCCTCTCCAGCACCAACCTGGTCAACCTCACCCTGCAGTGCGCGGCCGTCGGCACCATCTCCATCGGCATCGTGCTGGTGCTGCTGCTGGGCGAGATCGACCTGTCGGTCGGGTCGGTCAGCGGCCTGTCCGCGGCCATCCTCGCGGTCGGTTTTGTCAACCTGGGCTGGCCGCTGCCGGTCGCCCTGCTGGCCTCGTTGCTGTCCGGTGTGGTCATCGGCCTGCTGTACGGGTTCCTGTATACCCGGTTCGGGGTACCCAGCTTTGTGATCACCCTGGCCGGGTTGCTCGGCTTCCTCGGGCTGCAGCTGTGGGTGCTCGGCTCCACGGGGTCGATCAACATCCCTTTCGATTCCTGGATCGTGCAGTTCGCCCAGCAGTGGTTCCTGCCCGACTGGCTCTCCTACGTGCTGGTGATACTGACGGCGCTGGCCTATGCGGCGCAACTGTTCGTCACCGCGAACCGGCGGGCGGCGGCGGGGCTCTCGGCCGTGCCGGCCACCTCGATCGTGGTGCGCAGCGTGTTCCTGCTGCTGGTGCTCGCCGTGCCCACCTGGTACCTCAACCAGACCCGCGGTGTCGGCGCGACATTCGTGCTGTTCCTGGTGCTCGTCGTGGTGATGAACTTCTTCCTCACCCGCACCCGCTGGGGCCGGTCGGTGTACGCGGTCGGCGGCAATGTGGAGGCCGCCCGGCGGTCCGGCATCAACGTCACCAAGGTCTACCTCACGGTTTTTGTGCTGTGCTCCACCTTCGCGGCTCTGGGCGGCATCCTCGCCGCGGGCCGGCTGGCGGCAGCCAACCAGGGCTCGGGCGGCGGCGACACCAACCTCAACGCCATTGCCGCCGCGGTGATCGGCGGCGCCAGCCTCTTCGGCGGCCGCGGCAGCGCGTTCTCCGCGCTGTTGGGCATCCTGGTGATCCAGTCGATCTCCAGCGGCCTGACCCTACTCAACCTGGACTCGTCGATCCGGTACATGATCACCGGCGCGGTGCTGCTGCTCGCGGTCATCGTCGACTCCCTGTCGCGCCGCACCCGGGCGTCGCACGGTAGAGCCTGACCGCCTCCCGCCCGGGGCCGGGCGGAGGCGGCAGAGGAAGGCGGCGGTTCTCGCCCCACCCCGGCAGCGCAGCCGGCGAGGCAGGATCGCCGCCTTCGCGTTGCCGGGATGCGGCACCATCGCCGGGAGCACCTCATGCAAGTGGCGGTGATCCCCTTCGCTGACTTGCCGCAACGTTCCCTTTCCAGAGCAGGCACAGGGGGTTTTGCAGCAACTCGGCCGGTCAGTCGGGTCGGCGGGGCGGGAACCTAGGTCGCCAGGGTCGCGGCCTCGCGCAGGAGATCGGCGGCAGTGTCATCGCCGTGCGCGGCCAGGGCCACCACGTCGCCGATCACCACGACGGCGGGGGATCGCACCCCGGCGTGGGCCGCGAGCGCGGCGATGCTGTCCAGCCGGCCGAGGGTCGTGCGCTGGTCGTGGGCGAAACCGCGCTCCACGATCGCCACGGGCATGTCGGTGCGCATCCCGAGCCTGGTGAGGCCGGCAACCAGCTGCTGCAGGGTGCCGATTCCCATCAGGACCACGATGGTGCCGCCCAGGCCCACCAGGTGGGTCAGTTCGGTGTCGTTGATCGGCGCGTGCCCGGAGATCACCGTGAACATCCGGGTGATCTCGCGGTGGGTGACGGGGATGCCCGCGGCGGCCGGCACGGCGATGGCGCTGGTCACCCCAGAGATCACGGTCACCGGTACACCGGCGGCGCGGCAGGCGATGACTTCTTCGCCACCCCGACCGAAGACGAACGGGTCGCCGCCTTTCAGGCGCACCACGGTGAGGCCGGCCAGGGCGGATGCCACCATCATCCGCTCAGCATCGCGCTGGGGGATCGCGTGGTGACCGGGAGCCTTGCCCACGTCGATCTGCTCGGCGCCGGGCGCCCAGACGTCGAGCCTGTCGGTGGGGCCGAGCCGGTCGTAGTAGACGATGTCGGCCGCGTTCAGTGCCGCGAGCGCACCGACCGTGAGCAGGCTTTCCAGGCCGGGGCCGCCGCCGACGAGCGTGACCGACCCGATGGGCGCGGTCGACGCCGCGGTTTCCCGGCTCAGCCAGGTGCGGTGCCGCGCGCACGCCGCAGCGATCACGGCGTCGGTGGGCGGAGTGGTCTCCACGACGGCGACCAGGTCGACGGCGGCGATGAGCGCATTCCAGGCGCCGACCGACCGGGGAAACACCGGGGTGTGCACCCCGGGGGCCGGTCGGACGGCCGGCGACTGCGGGCCGGGTCCGGCCAGGTGGTACACGGTCGCGCCCGAGGCCAGGTACCGCGCGAGGACACGGCGTGCCGCGTGGGCCCCGCCGACGACGAGGACCCGTTTCCCCGAGAAGTCGAGGCCGGCGGACACGGGCTACTCCACGCCGGTCGCCGAGGAAACCGGGATGTCGATGTCGTCCCGGCGAACCGGGATGGTGAGGCCGGCCAGGTGGACGGGGCCGCCGGCGCTGGTGCCGTCGCGTTCTTCAGGGCGGGCCGGACGCGGCTGGCCGCGTTCGATCACCTGAAGGAGCGACGGGTCGGGGGTGTCGGAGTTCACGAACGGCCGGAACCGGCGCAGGCGCTCGGGATCGGCCAGCGTGGCGGCCCACTCGTCTTCGTACACGTCGATGTGGGCGGCCATGGCCGCTTCGAGGTCATCGGCGATGCCCAGGGAATCGCTGCAGACGACGTCGCGGACGTGGTCGAAACCACCCTCGATGTCTTCCTGCCAGCGGGCGGTGCGCTGCACGCGGTCGGCGGTGCGGATGTAGTACATCAGGTAGCGGTCGATGTACTTGATCAGGGTTTCCTCGTCGAGGTCCTTGGCGAGCAGCACGGCGTGAACGGGCTGGAAGCCGCCGTTACCGCCGACGTAGAGGTTCCAGCCCAGCTCGGTGGCGATGACGCCGATGTCCTTGGCGCGGGCCTCGGCGCACTCGCGGGCGCAGCCGGAGACACCGATCTTGAACTTGTGCGGCGAGCGCAGGCCGCGGTAGCGGTTCTCCAGCGTGATCGCCAGCGCCACGGAATCCTGCACTCCGAAGCGGCACCAGGCCGACCCCACACACGACTTTGCCGTGCGCAGGCTCTTGCCGTAGGCCTGGCCGGACTCGAAACCGGCATCCACCAGGGTGCGCCAGATGTCGGGCAGCTGGTCGAGCCGGGCGCCGAACAGGGCGATCCGCTGACCACCGGTGATCTTGGTGTACAGGTTGAATTCGGCGGCGACCTCGCCGATCGCGATGAGCTTCTCCGGGGTGATTTCGCCACCGGGAATGCGGGGGATAACCGAGTAGCTGCCGTCCTTCTGCATGTTGCCGAGGGCACGGTCGTTGGTGTCCTGCAGGCCGCCACGGCCGGCATCCAGGATGTACGCGGAGGACTGCGAGGCCAGGATCGAGGCGATGGTGGGCTTGCAGACATCGCAGCCGAGGCCGGTGCCGAAGCGTTCCATGATCTGGTCGAACGAGGTGAGCTGCAGTACCCGCACCGACTCGAACAGTTCGCTGCGGCTGATCGAGATGTGCTCGCAGAGCGCCTTCGAGATTTCAAGGCCGGCGGCGGTCAGTTCGGTTTCGAGAACCTTCTTGAGCAGCGGCACGCACGAGCCGCACTGGGTGCCGGCCCGGGTGCAGGCCTTGAGTGCGCCGAGCTCGGTGACGGGGTCGCCGTGGTCGCCACGGATGGCCGCGCGCACGGTGCCGAACGACACGTCGTTGCAGGAGCACAGCTGGGCGTCGTCGGGCATGTCGGAGCTGGACGGCAGCTCGGCGCCGGAGGCGGACAGGTACGCGCCGGGTTCGGCGGGCAGTTCGCGGCCGAGCAGCGGGCGCAGCGACAGGTACGGGGAGGCGTCGCCGACGAAGATGCCGCCGAGCAGGGTCTTGGCGTCGCTGGACACGACGACCTTCTGATACAGGCCACGCGCGGGGTCGGCGTAGACGACCTCGAGGGCCCGCTCGCCGGTGCCGAAGGCGTCACCAAAGCTGGCCACCTCCACACCGGAGAGCTTGAGCTTGGTGGCGTCGTCGATGCCGGGGAACAGGGCCTGGCCGCCGTTGAGCCTGTCGGCCACGACCTCGGCCATCGCGTTCGCGGGAGCGACGAGTCCGATGCAGCGGCCGTCGTAGCTGGCGACCTCGCCGATGGCCCAGATGCCGGGCACGGAGCTGGAGCAGTCGTCGCCGATCACGATGCCGCCGCGCGGGCCGATCTCCAGGCCCGCCGCGCGGGCGAGTTCGTCGCGGGCACGGATGCCGATGGACCAGACAATCAGGTCGGCGTTGATCTGCCGATCGTCGTCGAGGGTCAACCCGAGTACCTGGCCGGTCTCGGCGACGAGGATCTCGGTGGGGCGGTGGCCGAGTTCGAGGTGGATGCCCTGGCCGTGGATGAGACGGCCGAGGGCCATGCCGGCACCCTGGTCGAGCTGGGTGGGCATCAGCCAGGTGGCGCCATCCACGATCGTGGTGTTGGCGCCGAGGCGCTGCACACCGCCGGCGGCCTCGAGCCCCAGCAGGCCGCCGCCGATCACGGTGACGTTCGCGGGCCGGCCGAACTTCGCCTTCAGGCGTGCGGTCTCGCTGACGAGGAAGTCCACGTCTTCGATGGTGCGGTACACGACACCCTTGTCGCCACCGGGCACCGGCGGAACGAAGGCGCTCGAACCCGTCGCGAACACCAGGTCGTCGTAGGCCAGGGCGTCACCGTTGTCGAGGGTGACGGTCCGGGCCGCGGGGTCCACGGCGGTGACGCGGCTGCCGCCGCGGTAGCGCACGGTCTCGGACTGCCAGAACACCGGGTCGCCCAGGGTGAGGTCCTCCGGACCGTTCAGGCGGTGCGAGAGGGAGACCCTGTCGTAGGGCAGGTGGATTTCCTCGCCGATGACGGTGATGTCGACGGGCCGGGCGGAATCGCCGTCCGCGACAGTGCGGGCGACCATGGCCTCGGTGAACCGGTGCGCGGCGGGGCCGCCTCCGATCACGATGACGCGGCGCACGCCGTCCGATTCGCTGGTCGTCGGCAGGGGAGTGTTCAGTGTCATTACGGCATCTCTCGGGTAAATCAGGCCGCATAATCCCGACGGCGTCGTCCGCCGTCGCGCCGACCTCATGGCGTCCCTCAAGTAAGTCACATCCGCGCGCGCTAAAAGAGGGTACTTGGTCCCGAAGATCACGACCCCGGCTTGGGTAATCTGAGGGGGTGCCGAACGCATCCACTGGCCCGGCGCCGGAATCGAGGACATCATGCTGACCACTGAAAGCACCACCGCGCCGCGGAGCGCCGACGCCACCACCGGATGGGCGACAGTCTGCGAACTCTCCCAGCTCGAACCCCTGTGGGCAGAAGCGGCCATCGTCGACGGCGAGCAGCTCGCGTTGGTGCGGATGCCCGACGGAACCGTGTACGCCGTCTCGAACCGGGACCCCGCGACCGGCTCGTTCGTGATGTGCCGGGGAATCGTCGGCTCGCACGGGGACCGGGTGACGTTGGCCTCGCCGCTGCACAAGCAGGTCTATGACCTGGCCACCGGCGAGTGCTTCACCTCCGCCGACTTCACGCTGCCCACCTTCGAGACCAGGGTCGAATCCGGCTCGGTGCAGGTGCGGCTGGCCCCGGACGCCTCGGCCCGCGCCGCGGCGTGATGAGCGACGCACTCCAGCGCGACACAGCGCCGCTCCTGCTCCTCGCCTCGCACGGCTCCCGGGATCCCGCTGCCCAGCGCGCGGTGCTGGCCCTCGTCGACGCGGTGACTCGGGCGCTGACCACGATCAGCCCGGCCACCCCGGTTGCGGCCGGTTTCATCGATGTGCAGCAGCCGGATGTGCCGCAGTGCCTCGCCGAGGCCGACCCCGGCCGGTCCGCCGTCATCGTGCCGCTGCTGGTGTCCGCCGGGTACCACGTGAAGTTCGACCTCGCCAACGCCGTGGCCCAGGCCCAGCCGCGTCAGGTCGGCGTGACCGCGGCGCTCGGACCCGACAGCCGGCTGACCGACATCCTCGCCGACCGGCTGGCCCAGAGTGGCCTGCGCGCGGAAGACCGCGTGATCCTCGCCGCCGCGGGATCGAGCGACGCGGACGCCGTGGCCGACTGCCGCACAGCGGGCGAGCAACTAGCCGCCCTGCTGGGCCGACCGGTCACCGTCGCCTTCATCGCCGCCGCGACGCCGAGTCTGGTGGATGCCGTGGCCGCCGCGCGCAGTGAGTCACCGGATGCCCGCCTGGTCGTCGCGAGCTATCTGCTGGCACCGGGCACCTTCGCCAGGTGGTCGCAGGACGCCGGCGCGGACGTGGTCAGCGCGACCCTCCTCGTCGAGGGCGAGGAGCCCCCGGCCGCACTCGTCGACGTGGTGGTGGACCGGTACCTGAGTGGCGTGCGCACGCTCTGACGCCGGGCGCGTCGGCAGCCGGAGGGCTTAGACCTCGAGGCCGTCGCGGATGATCGTCTGCCCGGTCGGCCATTTGCTGAACGGCGCCGCCACCGGGAGCACCATCGCGGGGCCGGTGAAGGTCTCCTGGCGCATCCGGGTGTCGATCATGCGGGTCACCTGTCCGGGCGACTGCCGCCAGCCGCCACCGGCGTAATAGGCGACGAGCTCGGGAGCGCAGGTGAGGTAGCCGAACGGCAGCCCCTGGCCGGTCAGGGCCGTGGCGGCCTCGGCGAGCAGCCGGCGGCCGAGGCCGGTGCCTTGGTAGTCGGGATCGACGCCGACCAATCCCACATCGCCGACCAGCTGCGACCCGCCGGACTCGAGGCGCAGCATCCGCCGCACGAAGCCGAGGTGGGCGACCGGCCGGCCGTCGTGGTAACCGATCACGCGGGCCTCCGGGCGGGCGCCCATCCAGCTGCGGGTGCCGGTGAAGGTGGCGTGGTCCTCGGGGTAGTAGCGCGCGAACAGGGCCGCCAGGGCGGTGTGGTCGTCGGCCGAGAGATCGGCCTCCCAGCGCAGGGTCCATTCGATGTCAGCCATCCGGTCAGCCTAACCGCCGGCGCACGACCAGCCGCTGGAGGACCAGCCGCTGGAGTACCGGCTCAGCCGGCCGCCGCCGCGTGCTCGGCTTGCACCTGCGCCGCCCGGGCGCGCAGCGCCTCGACGACGGTACGCACGGCCAGTCGTTCGGCACGGTCGGGCCGCATCAGCGCCACGATCTGCCGTTCGGCGTCGAGTCCCCGTAGTGGCTTGAGTACCATCCGGCCGGGCTGGTCGCCGCTGGAGGTGTATCGGGGGACGAGGGCGATGCCGAGCCCGGCCATGATGAACGATTCGATCAGCCGCATGTCCGCGAACCGTTGGGTGACCAGGGCGCGGCTGCCGGTCTGCAGTTCGATGTCGTGCAGGATGCGTCCGAACGGGTAGCCGAGGGGCACGCCGATCCAGGTCTCACCGACCACGTCGCTCGCGCCCAGCGACACCCGACCGGCCAGCCTGTGTCCGGTCGGCAGGCCGACGTCGAGGGGTTCGGTCATCAGGGGCACCGAGGTGAGGCCGCGCCCGCCCCAGGTGTGCTGCCCGCGCATGCTGTGGGCGAGCACGATGTCGTATTCGCTCGTGAGCGCGGGAAAGTCGCTGAGCTCCGGGTCCATGTCGGTGCAATGCACCGCCAGGCCGTCGTGGTCGGCCAGGTCCTGCAGTGCGCCCGGCAGCAGCATCTGTCCGGCGGTGGGGAACGTGACCAGGCTCACGTCGCCGGTGGCCCGGTTGCGGAAGGTGTCCCAGACGGCTGTGGCGCGCTCCAGCGCCACCGCGATATCCGTCGCGCTCGCGGCCAGCGCGCGGCCGGCGTCGGTGAGCACAAGCCCGCGCCCGCTGCGTTCGGTGAGGGGCAGGCCGGCCTCGCGCTCGAGGACCTTCAGCTGCTGCGAGACCGCAGACGGGGTGCGGTGGGTGGCCCGCGCAACGGCGGTCACGCTGCCGCGTTCGGCCAGCTCGCGGAGCAGTTCGAGGCGCTGAACATCCATGAAGCCAGACTACATAGTCCTTGCTAAACAATGTGATTGTGCTGAATGGTTGTTGGTGGTCAGATAAAGACGTCGGTTACCGGGCAGCAGCCCGCGTGGCCCGGCCATCCACTTCCCTCGAAAGGCACGACCGTGTTCGTTTTCATGCTCCTCATCTCCCTTGTTGCCGTAGGCGCCGTCGTCGGCACCGTCGTTGCCGTGAACAAGGATGGCTACGGTCGTGTTCCCGTGCGGAAGTTCGTTCGCAGCTTCTGATCACCCCGACCGGCGCACGCCCGTATCGTGCACCGGGCGCGCGGGCGCGTGTTGGCCTAAAGTAGCCCTGTGATGGATACCCGCAGAAAACTCATCGACTACATCTCGGCCGACGCCGTCTTCCACGGTGACTTCACCCTCACCAGTGGCAAGAAGGCCACGTACTACGTGGATCTCCGCAAGGTCAGCCTCGACCACAGGGTCGCCCCGCTGATCGGCCAGGTCATGATCGATCTCATCAAGGACATTCCGGATGTCGTGGCCGTCGGCGGCATGACCATGGGCGCCGACCCCGTCGCCACCGCGATCCTGCACCAGGGTGCCGCCCGCGGGCTGGCCTACGACGCCTTCGTCGTTCGCAAGGAACCCAAGGACCACGGCCGTGGCCGCCAGGTCGAGGGCCCAGACCTCGCCGGCAAGCGGGTCATCGTCCTCGAAGACACCTCCACCACCGGTGGCTCACCGCTCGCCGCCATCGAGGCGCTGCTCAAGGTGGGCGCCATCATCGCCGGCGTCGCCGTGGTCGTGGACCGCAGCACCGGGGCCCGCGAAATCATCGAAGAGGCCGGCTACCCGTACTACGCGGCCATCGGACTCGAGGACCTGGGACTGAGCTGATGCCCGAGCAGCAGGGCGGCAACGACGACAAGGACCTCGGCCTGGACTGGCTCGCGGCTCAGCTGAACGCCGACGACAGCGAGGCTGCCGCCGAGCCCGCCGCCGAGCCCGCCGCCGAGGCCGCCGCCGGCACCAAGGCGGATGCGGGGCCCGACTCTCCCCCGACCGTCGCCCTCCCCGTCACGCCCGTTGTCGTTCCGCCGGTTGCACCGCCCGCCGCACCGCCAGCAGACCCGCCCGCCGCACCGCCGGGGCCCGCTGCGCAGGTTCCATCCCCGGATTCTGCGTCGGCCGACGGTGACACCGCGCCTGCCGCCACCACCCCGGCGCCGTCCGGCGGTTTCCGCTGGGGCCTCACCCCGACCTTCGAGCCCGATCCGGCCGTTGACGCCGCGCGACGCACCCCGCCGGCTCAGGCCGCTCCCGCGACTCCGGTCATCCCCGCCGCGGCGCCGCCTGTTGCACCGGCGCCGGCCGCCGCCGCGGCTCCGCCCGTTCGTCCCGCATCCGCGCCACGGGCC